>JAMXCW010000003.1 GCA_024451685.1 Candidatus Bathyanammoxibius amoris
GCAGTTGGTATCAATCCATTGATTATTTTTTTAAATGTTTTATTCATTTCAGAAACAGTTAGAAGGTAGCCTCCGGCGCATAAAGAAATGCTAATTGTTATTGCACTAATCGTAAAGGAGAAACCTTTAAAAAGCCCTGAGGGCGTCCAGGCTTAAAGGAAGAACTTGCGTGTCCCCCCTACACGGAAGCAGTAATCAGGAGCTTTAGCCTTGTCTCCTATTTTTATTGATTCTTCGTGGACAACGTCCGTGTATGCTTCCGCACGACCCCTCTTGTTGTAAATGTCCCAGCCGAGGAGTTTAAATAACTGATTGATAAATTCCAGCCGAACCCGGGTTTCGTTGTACCGGCCAGATTTGTACGCTTAGATATTTCTAAAATATAAGCTGCTGGTCAAGGCTAACCAAGCAGCTTTTTTATAACTGCAAAAATTTAAAAAATTATATGCCAGCAGGAGATCCTTAAGGCCCAAAGTCTGCGGGAAATACAAGCTGGAAGAACGTTTTTGTAATAAGCACACCGGCTCCGTTTTCCCAGTCGTTTGGATTTAGAACTTTTCTATTAACTATATCGATATTTAATAATTTACCTAGATGTTTCGAAAATTGAATATCTGTAAATTGAGGTAGTCCTACAGATGGAATATTATTTACAGTATCAGGAATTACATACTCGGGTTGTTGGTTCTTATTGACATATACAAATCCTAGATTGGTTATTACTTGCGGAGGTATTCCTAATGTTGTCAGGTAGTTATGGTTTGGCCATGTTATAGGTGTTGAACCATCTGATCCTGTGAACTTCCATATATGTAAAATTACAGGTTCACCTGGAGGAATTGTTATCGATGAACTTCTCTTATAAAGATCGTCGTGGGCCAATCCGTAATTCCTTCCGTTAATACTCCATTGATGTACTGTTTCTGAATAACGGTTATACTGATTGGCATTGCTGCCTTCAATGTCCTGGTAGTAATTCCATGGAAATCCTGCAATTCCTCCAAATGTTTTGTCATTCTGGCCCCACAGTCGCGGATTATATAGAACACCTCTGTTGATTGCAGTCTCAATGAGAGCAATAAATCTTCCAGCTGCGTTATTAGGTTCTGTCATTGCAGTAGATATTACATTTATACTTGAAAAAGCATTTTTTCCTGTTCCTCCACCTATTGTAAATTTTGTACCATTAGCTTTAAATGACAGAGATCTAGAACTTGAATCCCAGCTAAAATCTGTAAATGTCCATTGGCCTGAACTAATAGAAAGGCCTTGTGAATTAGTAATAAACTGGGGAAAACCGACATCCATTGCATTATCTAGTACTGTTGTATTGCTTGGCAAATAGTTCTTATTTCCCGCTTGTGTAGGAGCTAATGCCCTTACAATAGTACCGCCATCTCTAATTATTGCCCCTGGTGAGTTGAATGGTGACGGTAGATTTACAAATTTTCCCATTATAAAGTCTCTAGGTATATCTCTCCAGCCAGTTTTTCTTGTTTTAAATTCCAGGGCCATAGGTATGCCAACGGCATCAACTGCAGAGATATCCCAGATACCGCCGGTGTTATATTCAAAAAAGTCCCAAATCTGCGTTGAAGTTAAGCTGGGTACACCTGTCGGCACGAAGGTAGTCACAAAAACATTACCAGACTTAATTCCAGGATCAATTAATGATATGGAGTCAGTTGATCCTGTGATTTTGTGTCTATTATTGGGACCAAGTGTTGTAGATCCCCATGTAGGTGGATTTGTAGAAAAATCCAGCCATTTATTATTATCAGCTCTTTTAACAGAAATATATAGAACTTTCCCTGACTGATTATCTATACTGAGTGTGTTTGATGAACTTGCCTGTGCATCATCAGCAGTGATGTTGCTGAGGGGAGTGAGTTCGCCGGGGGTAGGCGTGATGGGAGCAGCGATTTTGCCGGCGGGAGTGAGTTTGCCGGGGGTAGACGTGAGGGGAGCGATTTTGCCCTCGGCAGTGAGTTTGTCGGGGGTAGGCGTGAGGGGAGCGATTTTGCCCTCGGCAGTGAGTTTGTCGGGGGTAGGCGTGAGGGGAGCGATTTCGCCCTCGGCAGTGAGTTTGCTGGAGGGTATGTTTTGCGCTTCAACCAGTTCAACAGGTTGGGACAAGACAACGACTACAACCGCGAGAATCACCAATATAGCAGTTGGTATCAATCCATTGATTATTTTTTTAAATGTTTTATTCATTTCAGAAACAGTTAGAAGGTAGCCTCCGGCACATAAAGAAATGCTAAGTGTTATTGCACCAATTGTAAAGGAGAAACCTTTAAAAAACCCTGAGGGCGTCCAGGCTTGAAGCGAGAAGAATCATACCTGATTAGCCGGCGAAACCCCTTGCCTGATATCCGTAGCAGTAACTGCGTTGACTAACTATGACCTGCCTATATAATGTGCTGTAAGCACTTTTCGTGTATTCATGCGTGAGGGGTATGAACGGGTGACACATATTTTTGACGGCCACGGTGGCAAGATTGCCCAGGCGTGCGCGGCGTACGGGCTCAAGGCCGATGAGATTATAGATTTCAGTGCGAACATCAATCCGCTTGGTTATTCCCCTGACCTGCCGAAGAAGATTGCCCTGGAATTCGGGGCTATTCTGCATTATCCCGACATAAATGTCTCCAGCCTCAGAAGCGCAATCGCAGGGAAAATCCATCACAAAGAAGAACAGGTGCTGGTGGGGAACGGCTCGACCGAGTTTATTTATCTCATTCCGCGCGCCCTTAGACCGGATACCGGCCTGGTGTTTGAACCCACTTACAGCGACTATGCCCGCGCGCTCAGGAACTCGGGGGCGCGTGTTAAAGAAGTTATGTGTGACGAAGAGACGTTTAAATGCGACTTTAACCATCCCGCCCTCGCCGGTGCGGAGATGGGCGGAGGCACAGTTGTTACGTACCTGTGCAACCCCAACAATCCCACCGGATACCTGACAAGACGGGATGAGATATTATCACTGGCCGGGCGCCTTCCCTCAATGTATATCGTCATAGACGAGGCCTTTATGGACTTTGTGGAGGGGAATGACGACTTCAGCGTACTTCCTGACGCCGGCGGGGTGAGAAACATCATCGTCCTGCGTTCCATGACAAAGTTCCATGGGTTCCCGGGGCTCAGGCTGGGTTACATGGTGGCACATCCGGAGGTGATAGAACGAATCAAGGCGGTCAAGGAACCCTGGACGGTAAACACATTGGCGCAGGTTGCGGGACTGGCGGCCCTGGAGGATAGACGCCACATAACCAGGAGCAGGGAATTTGTATCCGCCGAAAAGGATTTTTTGTATCAGGAGCTTTTAGAAATAGACGGTCTCAAACCGCTGCGTCCAAGCGTGAACTTTATCCTCGTCAAAATAACCGATGAAGGCCTTACGGCACGGGAGCTTCAGGAGGCCCTTATCAGGATGGGGATACTCATCCGGGATTGCTCCAATTTCAAGGGGCTGGGTAACAGGCACTTTCGTGTGGCGGTCAGGAACCGTGAAGAGAATATGCGGCTGCTGTCCTGCCTTGAAACCGTCCTCAAGGGGTTAGCGGTAAAATGAGCGCCAGAGCGATAATGATACAGGGGACGGGTTCGAGCGTCGGTAAGAGCCTGATAGCAAGCGCGCTGTGCCGTATATTTAAAAGAGACGGCCACAGGGTCGCCCCCTTCAAGGCCCAGAACATGGCCCTGAATTCTTACGTGACCCGCGACGGCGGCGAGATGGGGAGGGCACAGGTGGTTCAGGCCGAGGCCGCCGGCATTGAGCCGTCAGTAGAGATGAACCCCATCCTGCTGAAGCCCACGGCCGATACGGGTTCACAGGTAATTGTTATGGGCAGGGCGATAGGGAATATGACGGCAAAGGAGTACTTCGCCGCAAGGGGAGAGATGCTCAATACGGTTACCGGGGCATATAAGACCCTGAGTGAAAGATACGACATTATAGTGATAGAAGGCGCGGGCAGCCCTGCGGAGATAAACCTGAAAAACAACGATATAGTGAATATGAAGGTGGCAGAGCTGACCGGCGCACCTGTATTGCTGGTGACGGATGTGGACAGGGGCGGCGCGTTTGCCTGGATAGTGGGCACGCTTGAACTGCTTCGGGAGGACGAGAGGGCCAGGCTAGGCGGCTTTATCTTTAACAAGTTCCGCGGTGACCCTGCGCTCATCAAAGACGGGCTGGAGATGCTCGAATCACGAACGGGCCTTCCCGTTTTAGGGCTCATACCGTACCTGAGGGATATTGGTCTGGACGAGGAAGACTCCGTCTGGCTGGATGACCGCCGTAATACCGGTAAAGGCGGACGGAACGGGGACGACGTTGACGTCGCGGTTATCAGGCTGCCCAGGCTCTCTAACTTCACAGACTTCAATATCCTGGGAAAAGAGAAAGGCGTGGGGCTAAGATACGTGGATGACCCGGCGACACTTGGCCAGCCGGATTTAATAATCCTGCCAGGCACGAAGAGCACGATTAAGGACCTTCAATATATAAGGAAAAAAGGTCTGGCACAGGCAATAACCAGCCGTGCCCGTAACGGTGCGATGGTAATGGGCATCTGCGGCGGGTATCAGATGCTCGGCACGGGTATTGAAGATGCGGGGCTTGTGGAGTCCAATCAAAACTACACCGAGGGACTTAATCTCCTCGACGTCTCTACCAGATTTTTGAAGGATAAGCAGACCTTTCAGGTCAAGGCCGTTATGGACGAGCATGGCCCCCTCCCGTTCCAGGTGGACGGTGTGCTCAGCGGTTACGAGATTCACATGGGAGACTCGGAATGCCGCAGTAAACCGCTGCTCAGGATAATAGAGCGCGGCGGCAGGCCGGTTGATATCGCTGACGGCGCGGTGTCGGCCGACGGCCGGGTGATTGGCACGTACCTGCATGGACTCTTCGATAATGACGAATTCCGCCGCCAGTTAATTAACTATCTGAGGGGCACGAACGGCGTGGCGCAAGAAGACAGCGAAATACAGTTGTCCTCACAGGCCCTGAAAGAGGAGGCGTACGACCGGTTGGCCGACGTCGTGCGGGATAATCTTAGGATGGACGTTATCTACAAGATGCTGGAGGCGAAGCGTTCCTGATGACTATCGCTACGAAGGGAACAAGGAAGAATAGATGCTAGAGGCAGCGACGCTCCCGCTACTGGTGGCCTTTATAATTGACCTGGTTATTGGAGATCCGCGTGGCATGCCCCATCCGGTCAGGGCCATCGGCAGGGTAATAGAATGGGCCGAATCTCCTCTGCGCAGGCTGCCCTCGGAGAGGCTTTCGGGTATTATCCTGACCGTCTCCGTAGTGTCGGCCACGTATTTCTTAACCTCCTGGGTGTTATCCACGTCCAGCCATTACGGTCTGATGTTGTATTTCATTGTCGCCAGCATCACGATTTATTTTACAATATCGGTGAAGTCACTTGCGGACGAGGCGAGGGCCGTCATCTCGGCGCTGGAGACGGGAGACATAATTAAGGCCCGGCAGAGGCTTTCCCGTATAGTGGGCAGGGATACAGAAGACCTTGACGAGTCACAGGTGGTCAGGGCCTGCGTGGAGAGCGTGGCAGAGGGCACCGTAGACGGGGTCATATCACCCATCTTCTACGCCGCACTCGGAGGACCCGCCGCGGCCATGGCGTATAAGGCGGTAAACACGCTTGACTCTATGGTGGGGTACCGCAACGATAGATATCTGAGATTCGGCTGGGCATCAGCCCGCCTGGATGACCTCGCAAACTACGTACCCGCACGGATTTCTCTCCGGCTGATTGCCATAAGTTCTTGTATATGCGGTAAACCGTTTTGGGACTGCATATGCATAGCCACGAGGGACGGACGCAGACATCCCAGCATAAACAGCGGCATACCTGAGGCGGCGTTCGCGGGGGCGTTGGGTGTACAGCTTGGCGGGCCGAGCACCTACGGGGGCGTAGTGTCCGATAAGCCCCTTATTGGTGAGCCGAAGAACGCGCTTAATATTGATAGGATTAAAGAGGCCGTAAACGTGGCCTATGTGGCCTCCTTTCTGGCGCTTGGGTTGGGACTTACGTTAAGTGCCATTGTCGTCATAGTCTAGAGATGAATATATGTCAAGACTCCCCCGGATACTGATAGCCGGCACGCACAGCGGGGCTGGTAAGACCACGTTCACGCTGGCCCTTATGGCGGGGTTGAGGAAGAGGGGCCTCAGTGTCCAGGGGTTCAAGACAGGGCCTGATTATATAGACCCAAGCCACCACACCGCCGTCACCGGAAGGCCGTCGCACAATCTCGACACCTGGATGATGGGTGGTGACGCCTGCCTGGAGAGCTTTTCGCGTGCGGCGTCAGATGCAGACGTATCCGTCATTGAGGGTGTTATGGGACTCTATGACGGGCACAGGGACGGCTCCGGCACGGGCAGCACGGCCGAGATGGCAAGGCTCTTGCGCGCGCCGGTTATCCTGCTGGTGGATGCCAGAGGTCTGGCGCAGAGCGTTGCCGCCCTGGTCATGGGGTATAAGGAGTTTAACCGGGAGACCCCCCTCGCCGGTGTCATACTGAACAACGTTTCCGGTAAAAAACACCTCGAATTCCTTAAGGCCCCCATTGAAGGGCACTGCGACCTGCCTGTACTCGGCTATATGGAAAGAGACAGAGGGTTGACCATACCGGAGAGACATCTTGGCCTCATACCTCACAGCGGGGGCGCGGTCGACGCCGCTTTCTACGCGGGGTTGGCGGAGCTACTGGGAGGTGTGGACGTTGAACGCATCGTGGATATCGCAGGCTCGGCCCCGGAGATACCTTCGCCTGCGGTGGAGACTCCCTGTCGTCCGGGCGACAGGGTTCCGGTTCGCATGGCCCTGGCCAGGGACCAGGCATTTAGCTTCTACTATGAGGACAACCTGAGGCTTTTGAGGCAGTTTGGGGCCGAACTCATACCGTTCAGCCCGCTCAAGGATAGGACACTTCCGCCGGACATTGACGCCATATACATAGGAGGTGGTTTTCCCGAACTCTATGCCGGAGAACTTGAATCAAACGGCGCCATGAGAGAAGCGATGCGCGCGGCCGCCGGTGACGGGGTGGTGATATACGGCGAATGTGGCGGCATGATGTACCTTCTTGAAAGACTGATTGACTTTGAGGGCAGTTCATTTAAGATGAGCGGTATACTCCCGGGCACTTCACAGATGACCAGCAGGAGACAGGACCTGGGTTATGTCAGCGTAAAATCTCGAAATGATAACATCCTCTGTAAGAGGGGGGAGACCTTCAGGGGACACGTATTCCACTGGTCAACCCTCAAAGACATACCGGAAAGCACTAAATTTGCTTATGAAATCTCTAAGCCGGGCGAGGAAGGAAAACCCGACGGGATTCTTGGAGACAATATCCTCGCGTCGTACACGCATACGCACTTCGCCGGTAGACCGGAGATGGTTCTAAGACTACTTACTTCCGCAAAGAGGGCGAACAAGGTATGAAGACGGCAGTGGTGGTTGTCGCCCACGGCAGCAGGGCAAAGGGTGCCAACAAGGAATTTTTCGGCGTAATAGAGGGGTTGAGGGCCATGGGCAGGTGGGATGAGGTGGAGCCCTCTTTCCTGCAGTTTAATGAACCAGGCCTTGCCTCCGCGGTGGAGGGAGTGATTAAACGAGGCGCAAAAAAGGTAATGGTCGTCCCCCTGTTGCTTTTCCCTGGCAACCACATGCGGAAGGACATACCCGAAGAGATAGAGAAGCAGAGGTCGAAACACCCCGGCGTAGAAATAGTAGTAACAGAACACCTGGGCATTGACGGCAGGACCACCCAGATGGTGGTTGAAAGAATAGAAGGCGCGAGCGATAACGGGAGGGCCGCCACGGGTACGAAATACACGCAACTGAAACCGCAAGAAATAGAGCAAGAAAGTTTCAGGATACTCAGTGAGCTGGTAGACCTGGAACAATTCCCCGAAGACTTCAGGCCCGTCGTACAGAGGATAATCCACACCACGGGAGACCCGGAACTGGCCAGGACGCTGGTATTTCATCCCGATGCGGTGAGTTCCGGCATTGAGGCCGTAAGGGCCGGCAGGCCGATTTTGACGGACGTCACCATGGTTCAGACGGGGATAGACAAAAAAATTCTTTCCCGTTTTGGTGTGGAAGTAATTTGCAGGATATCGGACCCCGAAGTGGTGCGGGAGGCCGAGTCCGCGGGAAGCACAAGGGCGGCCGCCGCAATGAGGGCCGCCGCCGACGCGGTCTCAGGGGGCATAATAGCCATTGGTAATGCCCCGACTGCCGTAATGGAGGTCGTAAGGCTTGTAAATGAGGGAAAGATAAACCCCGCCCTGATAGTTGGTGTGCCGGTCGGGTTTGTGGGCGCGGTGGAATCAAAGGAAGAGCTGGAGACGGTACCCGTACCTTTTATCACAAACCGTGGCAGGAGGGGCGGGAGTACTGTGGCCGTAGCCGCGGTAAACGCCATTTTGCGGATGGCCCGGGAGGAAAGACCCTGAATAAACCGCGGATTAGTCCTGGTTACGGCTTTACTACCGGCACGTGCGCCGCGGGGGCGGCACGGGCGGCGGCGCTGGGGCTGACCACGGGTTCCGTGCCCGGCAGTGTGGAAGTGGTTACCCCTTCAGGTGTAGTCGCAAGGCTGGAGGTGCTGGAAGAAGAATTTAGACCGGGAGAGTTTGTCCGGTGTGCCGTCAGGAAAGACGCGGGAGATGACCCTGACGTTACCCACGGGTGCCTTATAGTCGCCAGGGTAGAACAATGTCAGGAAGATGGTGTCGTGATAAACGGTGGCGATGGTGTGGGCAGGGTAACCAAACCCGGGCTCCGGATGCCTCCGGGAGAAGCGGCCATAAACCCTGTACCGAGAGAGATGATAAGGGCGTCGGTAAGTGAGTTCATTCCGGAAGGTATGGGCCTCAGCGTTACCATTTCCGTACCGGGCGGGGAGGGGATAGCGGAAAAGACGTTTAATCCCAGGCTGGGCATTATAGGGGGTATCTCCATAATAGGCACAACGGGCATTGTACGTCCAATGTCACAGGAGAGTTTCAAGACTTCCCTTGTATGTGCCCTGGATGTGGCCGGGGCTATGGGTTACGAGACGGTCGTACTCGTGCCCGGGAACCTGGGGGAAAAGGCGTTTCAAAAGACGTTCAAGGTGGCTCCCGAACAGGTCGTGCAGATTGGCAATTACCTGGGGTTTATGCTCATCGAGGCAAGGAAGAGGAAATTCCGGAGGATAATACTTGCGGGCCATCCCGGCAAACTTGCCAAATTCATCCGCGGCGACCTGGATACGCACAGCATGAAGTCGCCGCCGGCCATGGACGCCGTCATCAAAATTCTTGAGGAAAATGGTCTGGAGAAGTCTATTATTGAGGTTGTCAAGGACTCTCCCACCGTAGAGGGCATAATCCAGCAGTTAAAAAAATGTGATAAACTCTTTATGATGGAGCATGTTGCAAATATAATTGAAGAGAAGGCGAGAGACCTTCTTGGCCCGGGTGTGGAGACGGGGGCGGTGCTCTTCGACATGCAGATGAGACTTACAGCTATTTCGAAAGGGGCGGGGGATTGGCAAAAAAGCCTGCAAACAACGTAGCCATAATAGGCTGTGGTCCCGGCAGCATAAGCTATATGACGGTGGGGGCCCTCAAGCGCATCAAGGAGGCGGACGTGGTTGTGGGCAGCCGGAGACTCTTAAACCTGTTCCCAGAGGTGAGGGTCGAAAAACTCGTCCTTGGCAGAAATTACAGGGTCCTGCTGGGTAAGATAGAAAGACTCAGCGCCAGAAAGAAGGTTGCCGTGCTTGTCAGCGGTGACCCCGGCTTCTTTAGTTATGCGAAGCTGGTTGTTAACAGACTGGGAAAAGAACATTGCGATATAATACCCGGGATAAGCTCCGTTCAGCTTGCCTTCGCCTCAATAAGGCAGCACTGGAGCGATGCCCGTTTCATAAGCCTTCATGGCCGTAAGACGGAATTGAATAGCCTGGTAGAGGCCGTCAAGGCACATGACAAAGTGGCCGTCCTTAACGACACTGCAATGAGCCCGAAGATTGTATGCCATGCCCTGAAGAGGGGCGGTGTAAAAGACAAAAAGGTCTATTTGTGTGAAAACCTTTCGCTGGGAAACGAAAAGGTTAAAGAGTACGACCTCTCATCCCTCAGCAGGGCAAATGCAGACGGTATAAACGTGATGATTTTTGTCTCAGAAGGCTGCGCTTGATCTATGTCCTCCCCCACGCTAGGTAATTTCTACGGCATCGGTATCGGCCCCGGAGACCCGGAGTTGCTCACCCTCAAGGCCCTGCGCGTCCTCAAGGAGATAGACGTGGTGTTCGTCCCCAAGGCGGGCATCAAAGAGGAGAGTATGGCGCTGGAGATCGTACAGCCGATAATAAACGGTAAAAAAGTGGTGGAAAAGGTCTTTCCCATGATAAAGGATGCGGATAAGCTGCAGGAGTTCTGGCTTGACGCCGCCGGGGCGATTAGGGACGAGTTGTCCAAGGGAAGGAACGTGGCCTTTCTTACGATAGGCGACGCGCTGACCTTCAGCACGTATGTATATCTACTGCGGTGCCTTAGGGAGATGATCCCTGAGGACAACATCCACACCATACCGGGTATCACGTCATTTAACGCCGCGGCAAGCCTTGTGAACCTGCCCCTCGCCCAGAGAGGCGAAAAAATCGCCGTCATACCTGTGTCTGACGACGTGGAGGAATTGAGACCCGTCTTTAAGGACTTCGACACCGTAGTCCTCCTAAAAGTGGCGAAGAGGCTGGACAAGGTAATAACGCTCCTTGAGGAGACGGGCCTTGCCGGGACGTCCATATTCGCCTCGCACGTGGGGCTTGCGAATGAGTACGTTTCACGCGACGTCAGCACGCTAAAGGGCAGCGGCAAGGGCTATATGTCCGTAATAATCGTCAAGACACACCGGAAGCATAGCCACCGTGAAAATACAGGTTCTACAAGAGCTGCGAAAGGCAATGGTGACTGATTCCATCGAAACAGAAGACAGGTTTATCGGTTCCGTACTGGGGGTGGCCATTGGCGATGCCATGGGGATGCCCTTCGAAGGCTGGTCCCCTGACAAGATAAGGGAGCACTGGAAGGATAAGGTCTTCCTGTCGGCATCACCGCGCAGGGGGCTGGGACCCGGCCAGTATACAGACGACACGCACATGACCATCTGCCACCTGAAGAGCCTTATAGATTCGGGTGGGTTAGAGCCGGAGGACGCCGCGCGAAAATTCCTTGAGTGGTTTGATTCGGGTGACCTCAGGGGAATAGGCGCGGCTACCGCGTTGTCAATGAAAAGACTGAAACAGGGCCGCTCCTGGCAGAAAAGCGGGGCAACGGGGGAGTACGCCGCGGGCAACGGCGGTGCCATGAGAATCGCCCCGGTGGGGCTGTTTTACTATAACGATATATCCGCACTGAAAGAGTCTGTCCGGCAGGCAGTAGTGATAACACATGATAACACGGAGGCCGTGGCCGGCGCGACGGCGGTGGCCTATATCGTGGCAAGGGCGGCCAAAGGGGACCTTGACCTTGACCTGGACACCCTTATAACTGACACAAGGGAATTTATCGGGGACTCAACAGTATCAGAAAACCTGGCCAGGGCGGAGGCACTCTTAAAGGATAATGCCACTAACGAAAAGGCGCTGCAGGTGCTGGGCACGTCCGGCTATGTTGTGGAGACCGTGGCAAGCGCGGTGTTTTGTTTCCTGTCCTCACCCCGCGATTTCAAGAGCACAGTGGTTAATGCCGTCCTGGGTGGACTGGACACCGACACAACTGCCGCCGTTGCCGGCAGCATGAGCGGGGCCTTTAACGGAAAGGACGGGATCCCCCGGGACTGGGTCGATGGTGTTGAGGACGACGAGCGGCTTACTTCTATGGCCAGGAAACTCTATAAGGTCTCCAGAAAAAACCAGTGAAGGGAGGGATGCATGAAGGTCTACTTTATAGGCGCTGGCCCCGGAGACCCTGAACTGCTCACCGTGAGGGGGAAAAAGATACTTGGCAAGGTCGGCTATTGCCTCTACGCGGGCTCCCTGGTTAATGAAGAGATATTAGGGTACACAGGGCCGGGCGCGAGGCACTATAACACACACGGCATGGGCCTCGAGGAGCAGCTAAAGGTGATAAAGGAGGCGCAGGAAAGGGACGAGGACGTAGCCCGGCTGCACACGGGTGACCCGTCTATTTACGGGGCCATCCAGGAACAGATGAAGGCGCTGGACGATATGGGTATTGCTTATGAGGTGGTGCCGGGGGTCAGCTCCTTTGTGGCCGCGGCAGCCAGCCTGAAACAGGAGTTAACACTCCCCGGTGTCTCGCAGACCGTAATTATTACCAGGGTGGAGGGTGAGACACCCGTGCCTGCAAAGGAATCCCTTAAAGTGCTCGCGCAGTCAAAGTCCACACTGTGTATCTTCTTGAGCGCAGGCCACGTAGAAAAAATAGTTGAAGAACTCCTCCCGTCATATGGCCCGGACTGCCCCGTCGCCGTGGTCTATAAATCCACGTGGAAGGAAGAAAAGATAGTGCGCACCTCTCTTTCAAGGCTGGCGGAAGACGTAGAACGTGAAGGCATAAAAAAGACGGCCCTCATCATAGTCGGGGAAGTGCTGTCGAGGGACTTCGAGAGGTCCCGGGTCTACCAGTCCCCCTAAGAAATCCCCCCTCCCAAATACCTGAATCCTTGTGCCACCCGTCACGTATATTGCACCCGGATAAATAGTTGCATATTATGCAACTATTTGTTATGATTTAACTAAATAAAGCCCGCCGCTTGAGGGGTTCCCGGGCGGATTTTCAGACCAATAAATGTCCTCTATCAGGACACGGGGGTGCCGCTTGTGAAACAAGAAACCAAAACCAAACGGAAGACCAGCCTGGACAGCTTTGTAGAGGAGATAAACCTGCTCATCCTGGAGTTGGGAAGAGATCCGGAATCCTCATCCATCCTTACCTTTGACCAGGAGGCCCTTCTGGCCTTACTCAGGTGGAAGGACAAGATGTCGCTCAAAGACATAAAGACCCAGCTAAACATAAACACCTTTCAGGCGTCACGCCTGCTGTCCTCGCTGGAGAACTATATTGAGGGGAAAAGCAGGGCACCGTTGATTATTCGCGAGGTAAATGAGCAGGACAAGAGGCAGTGGGATATATCCATGTCTGACATCGGCCGGCAGGTGCTTATGGAAGAACTCCACAGGAGGAAGCTCAGGGTCAAAAAGCTTCTCAACCCTCTGACCCAGGAAGAGAAGACCGACTTTATGTCAATAATCGAAAAGATGCTTGCCTCCATGAGACAAGGGTAGACACAAAATGCCGAATACCAAATATTTCATTACAACTTCGAGCAAATTATTCCAACCGGGCGCAATAGTGCTTGTGATTGTCTTTGCCATAGTTCTGCCGGCTGTGGCCGTGGGGGAAAAGAACGGAAGAGTATACCCTGTAGAGGTGTTTAAGGCGATAACACAGGACATAGTATATATGGAAGAGACAACGGGGTCGTTTTACGCCGAGGCCGACGTGGACATACGGAGCGAGGTGGACGGAATTGTAAAGGAAATACTCTTTGAAGAAGGCAGCAAGGTAAAGAAGGGCAAACTCCTCATTACGATTGGGGACGAGAGGTACCGTTTTAAGGAAGAGGAGCACAAGGGCAGGGTCCGGGAGGCGGAAGCAGACCTGGTACTGGCCAGAAAGACGCTTAAAAGGATAAAACAGCTCTATGAGGAAGGGGTCGTATCCGGCCAGGAATATGACGAGGCGGTTAGCGGCGTGAAGCTAAAAGAGGCCAACCTGAAAGCCACCCGTGCAGCCCTTTCCCTGGCGGAAGACGAGCTTGGCGATACCAGAATTTATGCCCCGATATCCGGAACAGTGAGCAAGAAGTTTATTGACGTCGGAGAATACGTTAGCGAGGGTAATACCGACCTGCTGAACATAGTGGACATCAATCCCATAAAACTCGAGTTTACCGTCCCCGCAAAATACTACTCTTATGTGAAGACCGGTCAGGAGGTAAGCGTTTCTGTAGAGGCCTATCCCGGTGAAGAATTTGTGGGCACGGTATATTATATCAATCCCAAGACCGTAGTAGAGACAAGACGGTTTCAATGTTACGCAAAGATACCGAATCCCGACGACAGGCTGATTCCGGGGTTTTTTGTACTTGTCAAGCTGCCGGTTGCCTTACATCCGGACGCGGTGGTGGTCCTGGAGGAGGCCCTGCTCAGTGAGGAGGGCATCAGATATTGCTTTGTGGTGGAGGACGGGCGCGCCGTAAAGGTCGTTGTTACTCCCGGAATCAGGTTAAAAGGGGGTATGGTGGAAATATTAAAGGGGCTGAAGGCCGGTGACAGTGTGGTAGTAAGGGGGCAGTATGTGTTGTCTGCTGGAGACAGCGTTGAGCCGAAGCCGTTCAAGGCCAATGAAGGAGCATAGCGGTGTTTTTACCCGACCTCTGTATAAGAAGACCCGTATTCACCGTAATGATAGTCTCTGCGATAGGCGTCTTTGGAGCAATCGCCTATTTCATGCTCGGTGTGGACCAGTATCCCAAGATAGATTATCCCTATGTGGTGGTACAGACCAAACTGAGAGGCGCCAGCCCGGACGTCATGGAGCTGGACGTCACCGATCCCCTTGAAGAAGAGATAAACACTATACAGGGGATAAGAAACCTCACGTCCAAGAGTTCTGAGGGCTTCTCGGAGATAACGGTAGAGTTCAGACTGGACAGGGACATAGACGTTGCGGCGCAGGACGTGCGCGACAAGGTCGCCATAGCCCTGGAGAAGCTTCCGAAGGACGTTGAGCACCCGATAGTAGACAAACTGGACCCCTCCGCAAGCCCCATCATGTGGATAGCCGTACAGGGCAACATGCCGATTAAAGAGATAAGCGACTACGCCCACTACGTCCTGAAACCCAAGTTTCAGGTCCTCCCCGGCGTGGGCCTGATTATTGAGGGTGCCTCCCGCAGGAAGGCAATGCGAATCTGGCTCGACCCCAACCGCCTGAAGGCCCGGCAGATAACCGTAGAGGACGTCATTGACGCCCTGCGCAGGAAACACAGCGAGGTGCCCGGCGGGAAGATAGAAAGAGGGTCTGTGGAACTTTACATAAGGACCCTGGGGGAGTTCAAGGACGCGGAGGATTTTAATAACCTTATAATAGACTACCGTTCGGGCGCCCCCATAAAGTTAAAAGACGTCGGCTTTGCCGAGTTTGGAATGGAAGACCGGAGTATGGTAGGCCGGTACCGTTATGCCCCGGGGGCCATAGAGCCGGCTGTGGGCCTTGGCGTAAAGAAACAGTCGGGCGCGAATACCGTAGCCGTCTCCAGAGAGGTAATGAGGGTTTTTAAGGAGGCCAGAAAACACATGCCCGAGGGCATGTCTATGAACATTGCGGTGAACCGCGGCGACTTCATCGTTGCGTCCATAAATGACGTGCAGTATGCCATCCTTTTTGCGATATTAATAACCGGACTTGTGGTGCTGTTTTTCCTGCGAAATCCCGTTGGCACATTCATAGTCTTCCTGGCCATACCGGTTTCGTTCTTGGGCACCTTTACCGTGATGTATTTCCTGGGTTTTACGCTCAACAATATGACCCTGCTGGCGTTGAGCCTCGCCGTTGGTGTGGTGATAGACGACGCGATAGTGGTTCTGGAGAGCATATTCCGGCACAAGGAAAAAGGCCTGGAGCGTTTTGAAGCTGCCAGCAGAGGGGCGGGGCTGGTGGCCTTTGCGGTTATTTCCACAACGATAGTGATGGCGGCGATGTTCATTCCGGTGGCCTTCCTGGGCGGTATAGTGGGGAGATTCCTTTATGAGTTTGGAATTACCGTTTCGGTGGCCGTATTTGTCTCGACGTTTGTCGCGCTCACACTGACCCCGATGCTCTGCTCGCGCTGGCTGAAGGTCGGGGGCAAGCGAAACAAGGTATTTGTCTTCTTTGAGCGCATGTTCCTGGCGCTTGAGCGCGTTTACGTAAAGGCGCTTGGCTGGTCCTTACGGTGGAGGTTTATCATATGCATAATTGCTGCCGCAAGCCTGACGGTCGGCATATTTTTTGCGGGTCTTGTTGGGAGGGAGCTGGTGCCCTCGTCGGATACGGGGCAGTTTATGGTAAGCGTGAAGACGCCGGTAGGCTCGTCACTGGACTATACCGACAGTATGATGAAAAAGATCGGATATGTCCTTGACGAGACGCCGGAGGTAAAGTCGTTCTTCTCCGCGGGTGGTTTTGGCGGGGGGAACAAGGGTATCTTCTTTGTGCATCTTGTGCCAAAGTATGACCGTACGCGTTCACAGGGTGAGATTATCGCCGGACTGAGAAGACAATTTGCCGGGGTCCCGGGTGTCTTCGCGTTTCCTCTGGAGTTTGAGCGAAGCTTCGGTGCCGGGAGGGGCGCGGCGCTGGAGTTTTCCGTTTCCGGTCCGGAACTCACGGAACTGGAAAAGCTGGATGTGGAGTTTCAGGAAAGGCTTAGCAAGATACCCGGCATCGTTGACGTGGATTCTGACCTGGAACTGGGCCGGCCCATGGTTTACGTAAACATAGACCGCGAGAAGGCCGCGGACCTGGGTGTGGACGTAACCGGAATAGGTAACGCTATCAGGGCCATGATGGGCGGCGTAGAGGTAGTGGAAGCCAAATACAAACACGCAGGCAAACGATACAACACAATCGTAAGGCTCGCCGAACAATACCGGGACCTGCCACAGCACATAGGCGAGCTGCACCTGAGAAACAAAGAAGGACGTATTGTCGGGTTAAAGGACCTTGTGAGTATAGAAGAAGCAACCGGGTTCAACGTTATAAACAGAAGGAACCGGCAGCGCTCTTTTGTGATATCCGCGAATCTCGTTAAGGATGAAAAGACCCTGGGGGAAGCGGTCAAAGACGTTAATGAGATTGCCAAAGAAATACTGCCGGAGCAGTACATCATGGCCTTTTCGGGAAAGGCGGAGACGTTTAAGGAGTCTTTGCGTACTATAATATTTGTGCTCGTGCTGTCTATGGTTATAACCTATATGGTGCTTGCGTCCCTCTTTGACAGCTTTATCCACCCTTTAACCGTAATGGTGGCGTTACCCCTCAGCTTTGCGGGCGGGTTCGGCCTGCTGCTGGTCACCGGGAACACCATCAATGCATACAGTGTAATAGGTCTAATTCTGTTGTTCGGACTGGTTTCAAAGAATTCAATATTACTTGTGGACTACACCAATAGGCTGCGGCGCGCGGGCAAGGACGTCAGGGAGGCCATACTGGAGGCCGCGGAGACAAGAATGCGCCCTATCCTCATGACGGCCTTTTCGACTATGTTCGGGATGCTGCCAATTGCCATCGGTCTAGGCTACGGCGCGGAGGCGCGGGCCGGCATGGGTGTGGTAGCCGCGGGCGGGATGTTCTCTTCTATGTGCCTTACACTGCTTGTGGTGCCGGTATTTTATTCCCTGCTTGATGAACTTGTACAGATTACAAGACGTTCGAAACGCAAAAAACCTAAAAAACTAAAAAAGGCCGCCGCGGCCGCGTCTACTGCAAAGGAATAATAAATGTCCCTGGCGCTTATAACACTCTCGGAAGAAGGCCTGGAAGTCGCAGAGCGGCTGAGACCGGCCCTGGGAGAAGATGTTGACCTGTTCGTAACGGAAAGATTCAGCAAGGACAAGCCGCGCACAAAATCTTTCTCCAAGGGTATTCGTGCCCTTGTAGCCGAAATCTTTGATAAATACGACGGCCTGGTATTTATTATGGCCCTGGGCATAGTGGTAAGGGCAATTGCCCCGCACGTGAAGGACAAGCTCACGGACCCCGCGGTGGTAGTGGTGGACGACGCCGGACGCTACGCCGTCAGTGTGCTGTCGGGACACGAAGGCGGCGCAAACGACCTCGCCCTGAAGGTGTCCAATGTCCTCCACGCGGAGGCGGTTATAACAACGGGTACCGAGGCGAAAAAGGACCTGGTAGTCGGGGTGGGTTGCAAGGCCGACGTCTCTTCGGAGGCCGTTAAAGAGGCCATAGTGTCCGCGTTACAGTTTTGCCATATGCCGCTTGAGCGGGTGAGACTTGCGGCTACTATAGACGAGAGGGCGCGCGTGCCCGGCCTGGCCGAGGGCGTTCGAGAACTGGGAATACCCTTGAAGATAATCTCAAAAGAAGAGATAAATACGTGTGCGAAGGAGTTCAGCAGGTCTGAGTTCGTTAAGGAAAAAATCGGCGTCTGGGGCGTCTGTGAACCCGTGGCGCTGCTGGCGGGGAGGAGGACGAAATTAATACTGAAAAAACAGAAGTATCCGGGGGTAACCGTAGCCGTGGCCCAGGAAAACTTTTCGTAGTAGGCATCGGTCCCGGCTCAGCGGACGATATGACCCCCAGGGCAATTGAGGCGCTCAGGGCGTCTGACGTCATCGCCGGGTACAAGACATACCTGAAGCTGATAAAGGACGTGATAGGTGATAAACCCGTGCTGAGTTCAGGCATGGGAGAAGAACGGCAGAGGTGTGAGGCCGCGCTCAAGGAGGCCGCGGAGGGCAAGGTAGTGTCCATCGTGAGTAGCGGCGACCCTGGGGTCTACGGCATGGCCGGACTTGTGCTGGAGCTGGCCGGGCGTGTGAACCCCAAAATCCCCGTTGAAATAATCCCCGGTATCCCCGCGTCCTCTGCCGCGGCCGCGCTCTTAGGGGCGCCGGTCATGCACGACCACGCCGTTATCAGCCTGAGCGACCTGCTCACCCCCTGGGATTTGATAGAAAAGAGGCTGCGGCTTGCGGTCGAGGGGGACTATGTCATTGTGCTATACAACCCCAGGAGCTCACAGCGGACCTCTCAGATAGAGAAGGCGCAGCAGATAATTATGGAGAAGAGGCCGGGGTCACTGCCCGTTGGCATCGTGAAAAATGCCGGAAGAACGGGACAGGAGATAGCTGTGACCACCATCTCCGAGATGCTTAACCATACGATAGACATGACTACTATAATCATAATCGGCAACTCCACCACGTTTGTCTCAGATAATTTCATGGTAACAAAGCGAGGCTATAAGCTGTGATACTGGTAATGTCAGGCACTGCCGACGGCAGGGAGATAGTCCGCAGGCTGCACGATGCAAAGGTAAAAGTCATTACCACCGTTGCCACACCGTACGGCGAGGAGATTTTTGCGGGGATGGGACTCGGCCACCTCTGTGTGAAGGGCAGGATGGACGGGGACGAGCTGGTCCGATTCATCGATGATAACGGCGTGGACACCGTCATAGACGCCACACACCCCTACGCCGCCAACGCCTCCCTGAACGCAATGCGGGCCTGCGGGGAAAAGGGCATCAGGTATATCAGGTTCCAGAGAGAGGCCACGCCACTACCGGAATCCCCCCTCATACACGGAGTAGACGGCGTAAATGAGGCCGTGGAGGCGGCGGGTAAGCTGGGCGGCAGGATACTCCTCACCACCGGGTTTAACAGTGTAAAGGATTTTATCAGGCTGCGGGACGGTGGCAGTCACGAGATAATCGTCCGCATCCTCCCCATGCCGGAACATATCAGCAGGTGCGTCGAGATGGGAATCTTACCAAAAAACATCCTGGCCATTCAGGGCCCGTTTTCCAGGGAATTTAATATAGTAAACATCCGCGACTTCAGCATAGACGTCGTCGTCACCAAAGACGGCGGCAGAGAGGCCCGGACCCGGGAGAAACTCGACGCCTGCCTTGAGTGTGAAATTCCAATAGTAATCATCCACCGCCCTGTGCTAGACTATCCCTGTACATGCTCAAGTATAGAAGAAGTTATGGAGCTTGTTTAGGAGATTATCGGGAGGTATATCTTATGAAACTCCATGTAGTGTTGGAGAAAGACGAAGCGGGTTACTATGTGGTGGAGGTACCTGCGCTGCCGGGTTGTTTATCGCAGGGCAAGACGAGTGAAGAGGCCCTGGAAAACGTAAAGGAAGCTATCGATGGCTGGCTGGAGGTAATGGAGTCCAAACATACCTTTGACACGTCTAAGGCGATAGAGGTTGTTGTTTAATACCGCTCAGACTGTGCTCCGGCCAGGAGGCTGTTAAAAACGTAGGGACAGGGCTTGTCCCTGTCCGTTCTCGGACAGCCACGAGGGCTGTCCCTACACAAAAGCTTTTCCCTCAAATTGTTACTTTAAAGTCATTAGTGGGTGAACAATAATGACACTTGAGTTTCCCATTATGATTTGTGTAGGTAACCCCGTCGATAAGACCCCTACCTCGAGACCAACGCCCCCCTTGATAATCATCCACCGCCCCCGGCTGGACTAT
Organism: Candidatus Bathyanammoxibius amoris; assembly: GCA_024451685.1. Lineage (NCBI taxonomy): Bacteria > Pseudomonadati > Planctomycetota > Candidatus Brocadiia > Candidatus Brocadiales > Candidatus Bathyanammoxibiaceae > Candidatus Bathyanammoxibius > Candidatus Bathyanammoxibius amoris. Next base: position 20,348 of record JAMXCW010000003.1, read on the forward strand.
TCTATAACGTTTTGAATCTACATTAGCTTGTAAACTGTATTTAAGCCATGAACATGTTTTGCTGGAAAACCCATGTTGTTACCGCAGTAACATCCCGGAATTGTGTTGCAAACAAATAGAGCTACATGCCTATAAAAAGCTTCTTCTTTTCTCATTGACATTGCGAAAGCACATTGTATAGAATCAACCCGCATATACCAGAACAACGTAAGTGTGTGTATATGATACGAATGTAGTATAAGTAGTGTGTTTTGTGTGGCAGAAGAATATTTAGGCGGTGATACATGAGTATACAATTTAATCGTAGAGATATTGGGTATACAGTCATTTCACGGTTTGAAGAATCTTTTAGATGCTTCTTGTCAGAGAAGCTTCCTATTCATAATGTAAATTACGTAGAGGGTATTCCACCTGGAGTTATAAGTAAAATCAAGGATCGAATATCAAGTGCTGATTATGAGGAAATAGGTGATTTGCTTGCAGAGACAGATTTTCCAGACTTAAAGGAAATCGTATGCTACAAAGACATGTATCGAAAACACTTTCCAAATACTGGCTTCTCAGCAAAAGAATTCTCTAATGTAATGGATGAGCTGTACGGTTTGCGATGCAAGATTGCTCATGTTAGAGGGTACTTTACAAGTTTAGACTTGGACAAATTATTAGAAAACACAAGAAAAATAGCTCGTTATTTAGGTTCTGAAAAGACGGCATTTGCTAACTTTGTTCGAGACATAGAGGAACATCCAGAAAAGGTTGTAATTAGGATACCACCGGGATTTACCATTGATTATTTGTGTAATATCGGAATACCTAATAATGTTCCCACGCCAGATTACGAATATGAAGGTGGATTTATTGGAAGAGAAGAGGACATTAAAAAGGTAATGCAATTATTAGAAGGGAGTCTCCATCGAGTAATTACAATCTCTGGAGCTGGAGGAGTTGGCAAGACAGCTCTCGCTTTACGGGTTATTTATTCACTTGTTCAACAGCCAGTTCACAAGTTTGATGGTATTATCTGGATGAGTGCAAAAGAAGAATCATTATCTTATCTAGGAATTGAAGATATAGAGCCGACAATAAAAAACTACGAACAGCTATTAGACACGATCTTTTGTGTTATGGGCTTTGGGGAGCCGAGCGATTCTGTAGAAAAGAAGGGAGAGGATATTCAGGCAATCTTTGATATGCATAATTGCATATTAGTTGTTATCGATAATTTGGAAACCATTACTGATGAGCGTACAATAAACTTTGTCCTTGACCCACACCCAAAAACAAAGGTTCTTATTACAAGCAGAAAAGGATTAGGTCAGGTTGAGAGGCGTTATGAACTTAGACAACTTAAAGAAAAAGAAGCTATTCACTTATTCCGTCAAATTTCTAAAGACAAAGGATTGGGTAGTCTAACAAGGCTCGATGATAAAACTATTAGAGCGTACGTGAATAAAGTATGTTGCTATCCGCTGGCTATCAAGTGGGTGATTGGGCATGTAGCAATGGGGAAGGATATTTCTAGTATAATTGATGCTGTCGGAGAAACAACTAGTGAAATTTCTCGTTTTTGTTTTGACCATATTTATGGCGAGCTTTCATATTCCTCAAAAAAAATACTTTGTGCTTTAAGTTCTTTCGACGAACCTCCTCAAGCCGGAGTGTTGAAGTATGTGACAAATATCGAACAGAGAGATTTTGAAGATGGAATCCAAGAATTAATACTAGTGTCCTTAATTGTACCAGAACCATATAAGGGTGAACAAAATCAGATTTTGACACGATATGTCTTGTTATCTCTAACTCGTAGATACATACGAAAGCAAATAGATAGGGATTCTTCTCTGAAAAGGGAAATTGAGGAGAAGTTGCAAGAAGTTCAAGCAACTGTTGAAGAAGCAGAACGCGCGAAAAAACAATATCGCTTCAGTTTGTCAAACTTGGGGGCTATTTCAGAAGAAGAAAAGGTTGCCGCAATGATTGTACAAACTGCTTTCCAAAAATACCAAGCAGGGAGATATGCTGATGCTGTTGATGATTACAAAAGAGCTCTGGGCATTGCTCCTGGCTTTGCTTCTTTATACAGAAACTGGGGGGTAATGGAATCTCAGGAAGGCCATTCCGTTGAAGCGGATAGACTGATGAAGAAAGCAGCACAACTTAATCCTAATGACCCGCAGATTTGGCTTACGTGGGGCAACATGAAAAGAAAGGGGGATAGAATAAAAGAGGCATTAAGCTATTATGAAAAGGCATACAAATTATCTCCCGATGACTATGTAATACTTAATGCCTTGGGGCAAGCTAAATGTCGCTTAGGTGAACATTCGGAAGCGGATAAATTGTTTGGGCGAGCTTTAAAGAAGGAAACTACAGGCTCAGCTAGACGTCATGAAATAATAAACCGCACAAGTATGGCTGAAAACCTTAAGCGATGGTCTGAGGAGCTAAAAAAAGACCGAAAGCATACGGAAGCCGAAAAGAAGTTGAAGGAGTCCTTACAACAGATTGAAGCAGCCGTAAAACTAGATGACAGTGATTATAGATCATTAGATATGCGCCGCGAGATTCTAATAGAGCTAGGCTACTTCTATAAAGTAAACAACACAAATTTAGCGCTACAATATTTTAAACAGGCTATTGTTAATAAACCTTCAACGTATAAAGAAAAAAAGTGTACCGTCATGGCGAGTTTCCAGGCATCACAAATATATTTCAGAAAAGGAGAACTTGATAAGGCAAAAGAGATGCTTCCAGCAAAGTTGCTTAAATATGTTAGAGACAAATCAGATAAAGATCGTGAACTTAAAGATAAACTCGAGGACTTCTACGCTAAACTATACGAAGTACATAATGTGTTGAGAGGCAAAATAATATCAGTAGATGAAACCAGAGGTTTTGCCATAATTGAGTTGCTTCATGTTCCTGGTAATACATATTTAGCTCATATTGAGGAATTTTTACCAAGGATTTGTGATCTTACGGAAGAGGCCTGTGGTAAAATTGTAACTTTTATTCCGGAAGAAGTTAGACAGGGAGATAGTGTAAAGAAAACTGCTAGCAACATTAGATTCATAAAGGAAGAATAGGAAAGCATTTTTCAACATTGAAAAGAATCTTATTGTATTTCATTCTATACTTACTCATAATTGTTAAGGTAGTTCCCAGACGTATGACTACGTATTACACTCCATAACCTTTCCTTGACCAAATAACCCGCCCGTGTTAGAATCTTTAACTCTTCTGGCCTCGTTGGGCCTGTACCTCTGTAGAGAAAGGATTTCCGCCCCGATGGCAAGCTTCCGCAGTGTGAAGATAGTTGTGTTAAGTCTTTTAGTCATCTTGACTTCTACGTGGCACCCGGGAGGTGTGTTAATGGCCGTTGAAACCACGAAGTTTAATAAAGATTTCTTTGATGAAGTAGAGCCCATAAAATTAGAAGACCCCCTCGCGGTAGTGCTCGGGGCGATAGATAAAGGCGAGCCGCTGGTCTATACATACGGTGACGCCGTAAAGATGGCGGGCCACTCATGCCCTGCCATTTCCGGGACGTACAAGATGACACAGCTGGCGCTCAAGAAGCTTTACCCGGACAAGAACCCGGTCAGGGGCGAGATAAAGGTCAAGTTCAAGGGCGGCGTTGAGGATAAGGTGAACGGCCCGGTGTCCCAGGTGGTGACTTTTATAACCGGCGCAGCGCCGGAAAGCGGTTTCAGCGGGCTTGGCGGCGGCCGCTACAACAGGAAGAACCTCCTCACCTTCGACGCGAGCCAGGAACCCCCTGCGGACTGTATATGCTCGGTGGAATTTGAGCGGATGGACACGGGTAAGAAGATAGAGATAACGTATTCAAATTACATGCTAGGCGGCAACCCAAAGATGGGTGCGCTTATGCCGAAGGCCGTGACCGGGAAGGCCACGGACGAAGAGCAGAAGGAGTTCGGAGAACTCTGGCACGAGAGGATAAAGACCATCCTCTTTGACCCGCCGGAGGGTATGTTCGTTATAAAGGAGCTGAATTAGTTTTCCACCACAGGAGCAAGTCAATAACGCGACGCTGGCGGTTTTCCTGGACCTGCGGGAATCTTGAGCGGGCCCGGCCACCACAATAAAACGGATATGAACATGAACACGAGAAGAGTTACTATATTAGCTGTCATCGCCGCTCTGCTTCTGGGGCTAATCGAGCCCTGTTATGCCGAGGTTGGTGCGGTGGACAATTTCCGCGTCGGGCTTGAACTGCTGAAAGAGAAGAAGTATGGCGAGGCAATCACGCAGTTTAAGACGGCAACTGAGAAGGATCCCTCAAAGGCGGAATACTATCGAAGGCTGGGCCAGGCCTACGCCAAGAACAGTATGTGGGAGGAGTCCATAGGGGCTTACACAAAGTGCATCGAGCTCGACCCGAAGAACGTGCAGGTCTATAACAATCTCGGGGTCGTGTATGCCACGCTGGGAAAGCCGAACGACGCGATTACGATGTATGAGAAGGCCATGGCGCTGGACCCGAACTACGTTGAGGCGTACAATAATAAAGCCGTTGCGCTGATGAGCGGGGCACGTATGGAACGGGCGCAGAAAGAGCTTGAGAAGGCGCTGAAGATAGACCCAAACCACCCGCAGGCCCATTATAATATGGGGATCATTCAAGCCAGGAAAGGTTGGCCTGATAAGGCAATGGAGGAGTACAGAAAGGCCATTGAGCTTAACCCGGAGTACGCGGAAGCCTACAACAACCTGGGCATACTACTGGAAGACATGGGAAAAGAAGAAGAGGCCGCAGCACAGTGGAAGAAGGCGATAGAGGTCAGGCCTGATCACGTCGACGGTTATTACAACCTGGGCGCGTTCTATTTCAACCGGCAGATGTATGCGGAGGTACTGCCTGTATGGCAGAGTCTAGTGGAACTGCAGCCGGATAACCCGTGGGCACATTGGCGGCTGGCCGCGGCATACGGCAGGCTGGGAATGGTTGAAGAAGCGAAGAAAGAGATAGAGATATTTAACAAAACTGCGCCGCCGGCGGACCAAATAAGATAACTCACCGGAGATGGACAGGGGAAGTCAGGAGTCCATCCTATTTCTTTATAAATCCTATCGCAGGGACATTACACATTAGCCACTGACTATGGTTATTGTCCGTATTAATAACGATACGGGAGTGGTAAAGACATGACGGAAATTACGATTAAACAGGGGGATATAACGAAGGAGGCGGTGGACGCGATAGTGAATGCGGCCAATAAGCCGCTTCTTGGCGGTGGAGGCGTGGACGGGGCCATACATCGTGCTGCGGGGCCGGAGTTGCTTGAGGAGTGCAGACCGCTTGGTGGTTGTCAAACGGGTGAGGCGAAAATCACAAAAGGCTACCGCCTGCCCGCGAAACACGTGATACACACCGTTGGCCCGGTTTACGGGCGGTCTGGAGGTAATGACGCGGAACTCCTGGGTAATTGCTATACGAACAGCCTCCTTTTGGCCAGGAAGCATGGTCTTAAAACCATTGCCTTTCCCGCCATATCTACCGGAGTTTACGGCTACCCGAAGGAAGACGCGGCGCAAGTCGTTTATGATGCCATCAACAACTTTATTTCCAAAGACGATTCTCTGGATGAGATTAGTTTTGTACTGTTCTCAGGCGATGATTTGAAGTTGTACGAGAAGGTCTTCAAAAAATGAGTAAGCAGGGTAACTGCTGTCATACCACTTGATTAGGAAAAGCAGGCACTCTGTTTCCAGAGTAACCGGAATAATAAGGGTGTTGTGTTGTCTTCGCAAGGTTTCTAATTTTTCTGACCTGCCCAGCAGAATTTCTTTCATTTTCCGCTTCCAGGGTGGTCGTGGTCAGGCCACTTGAGCGCCAGTCAAGGCCGGGAATGCGGTGGAACGACTGGAACCAGAAGGATTTAGAAAATCTAGCCAGCCTCTCGTCCGGGCCCGTTTACCCTGCTTCAACGGTAGATATCCAGACTGAAATGCGGCTGCGGGCATTGCAGTTAATGGGAAAACCGCCCAATTCCCTCTTTTTAATAAAAACATATATGTTCTTGACATTTTTGACAATTCATAGTAGTTTTCCTGAGTTGCAATCTCTGAGGGTCTATACCGCATTTGGCAAATAGGAAACACCGTGCGGCAACAACGATATACAATTTTCAATACCTGGTGTCATGAGTATTACATGCTGCAAGGCAAGGTCCGGGGCAGCGTTCCGGCGCCGGTGGACATAGCAAGATTTCTAACTTAAGGAAGGGGAAGTAAATGGCAAAGAGTACGAAGTTGCAGATCGGCGGCTGGAAGCTTGTGTTTATGCTTCTCATTACGTGGCTTACCCCGTTTTCGGGGCTTGGCAACCTGATCTTCTGCTGGCGCGATCGGCATTATAGAGATAGGGCGGTGATAGCTCTCGCTGTCGCCGTTGTTGCCAGTTTAATTCCGCACGCTGTGCTGGGAGGCATGGGATGGACGTTCAGCCATATCTTCCGGGTCGTCTGGGTTGGTATGAGCGTATGGATGACATTTGACGCCATCAAAGTATACAAGCTGTGCCATGCGCAAAGAGGCGTTACCGGAAAGACTGCCGCAACAAAACCCACTGTGTCAAAGTCCAAGAAGAAGGCAAAGAAATCCAGGACAAGATAACCCGTTGCCGGTAGATTAGGAAGTATATTGGCGGGACGCGCTTAACGTTGCCGGGAACGTTGGGGCAGTATTAACAGAAACTACGGTTGTATACCGTTGAGATAATGTGCCGCAGGGTGCATGTCTTACAGTGCAGGACTCTATTTAAGGCATGTGTTAAACGGCTGCAACTGTATATCCCAGCCCTGAGAGTATGTCCCTCTCCAGAAGGTGCATCGTCCTGGCGTTTTTTTTGTCCTGGTCGTCATAACCCAACAGGTGAAGTACCCCGTGGACTACGTACAGCATGACCTCCCCCTCAACATCAGTTTCTGCCCCGGCGGCGTACTCAACGGCTACGGGCACACAGACGGCTATCTCGCCGTTTATGCCTTTTGCGCCCGTGTCGAGGAGAAAGGACAGGACGTCGGTGGGCTCTTTGTGGCCGAGAAATCTTTTGTTGAGCTTTGTCATCTCGTCTTTATCTACGAAGGCGATGTTGAGCTCAGCGTCCATGTTTTCACGACGCAGGACCTCCTTCACCACTTCCCTCACCCGCCGTTTCTTTATGGGATGGGCGTCTTGCAGGTTGGTTACAGTTATTTTCATGAGGTCTCTTCATGCGAGCCGTATGCGTCTACTATATCCTGCACAAGCCTGTGGCGTACTATGTCTCTTCGCGTCAGGTAGACAAAATCTACACCGTTAACGCCCTTCAGTCTTTGCTGCACGTCAATAAGGCCGGAGGGCTCACCGGGCGGCAGGTCTACCTGGGTGATATCGCCGGTGGCCACCACCTTCCCTTTCACCCCAAGCCTGGTCAGGAAGGTCTTCATCTGCCTTATCGTGCAGTTCTGTGCCTCGTCGAGTATTATGAAGGAATCGTTGAGCGTCCGGCCCCTCATGAAGGCGAGTGGAAGGATTTCTATTATCTCGTTTTCTATGTATTTCCTTACCTGTGCGGGTGCCATCATGTCCTCGAGTGCATCGTAAAGGGGCTTGAGAAAGGGGTTCACCTTCGCCTGTATGTCGCCGGGCAGATAGCCCAGCTTTTCACCGGCCTCGATGGCAGGTCTGGCCAGCACGATCCTTTTCAGGGCACCCATCTTGATGGCTGAAAGGGCCATGGCAACGGCCATATAGGTCTTCCCCGTACCGGCAGGACCGATACAGAATACCAGGTCGTTGACCCCTATCGCCTCAACGTATTTGGCCTGGCCCTCAGTTTTCGGCCTTACAGAAACACCCGTTATAGACACCTCTAGAGGCTTTCTGGCGGAAATGGGCGGTCTTCCGCTTTCGACGGTGTCTATTACCTCCGCAACAGTTTTTGACTCAAGCACACCTTGCCGGCGTACTATATCTATCAGAAGACCGAACACCTCTCCGGCCTTTTTCACCTGCGCCTCTTCGCCGTCTATCTTAAGAAGGTCGTTTCTGGCGGAAATCTTTAGACCCAGCGCGCTTCGTATCAGGCGAAGATGTTTATCGTGGCTTCCAAACAGGATTGCGGCCTGTTCAACGTCCTCCAGTTCTATAGTCTTTTGGATGGACTTATCTTCTTTACCCGGCTTTAGGCTACTGGAGTTTTGCAAGGTGTTGATTCCAACTATAAAACAACAGGAGGAAATAATAACCCGCGGGCAAGCTTACCAGAACACCGTCTATCACGTCTAGAGTGCCGCCAAACGATGGTACAAGATTTCCGGAGTCCTTTACGCCCGCGTCTCTCTTCAGCATGGACTCTGCCAGGTCTCCACCTATTGAGGCGACGGCTATCAATAACCCGAACGGGACGGCCCACGCCAGCGGTAAGATGCTGATCTGTGGGACCAGATTCCAGGCCACGGCGATTACTATGCAGGAGAGTATACCGCCAATAACGCCTTCCAAGGTCTTATTGGGGCTGATGGTTGGGAAAAGCCTGTGCTTGCCGAATTCTTTACCTATAAAATAGGCCCCAATGTCCGTACACTTGGACATGAGAATGATGCCAAATAGTATAATCAGCCCCTTACCTCCCGGCAGGTAGCGGATGGCCATGGAAAAGGACAGGAAGAAGAATACGTACAGCGTCCCAAAGATGGTAATGGACACGTTTTCTATGATGTGTTTCAGGTCTCTCTTTACGCCTTGCCAGAGAAACAGCCAGCAGACGAAAGCAAACATGAGAGTAAGATTTAGAGAGATACTACCGCGGGTTCTTGCTTCGTACCAGCAGGTTGCAAAGATAAGTATACCGCCCACAACACCGGAACGTCTAAACGGGTCGAACCCTTTATTAGCGGCAATTCCGTATAATTCAAGTAACCCTACGGTGCCAATCACAATAGTGAGGCATCCAAGGCCGATGTCTGTGTCAAAAACGAAGTCCAGGTACAGGATGCCGACGAGTGCCGCCATCATGGCTGTGCCGAATACTATTCTCGTTCCGTGTGAGGAGCTCACTCTATAAGGCCGCCGAAGCGTCTCTCCCTCTTACAGTAGTCTCTAATGGCTTCTTCCAGGTTCTCCTTCCTGAAGTCCGGCCAGCACACCGGGGTTACCCAGAGTTCGGCGTAGGAGATTTCCCATAGAAGGAAATTACTGACTCTCATATCTCCACCCGTCCTTATGAGCAGGTCCGGGTCTCTCATGTCTGACGTGTACAGATGATGCTTGAGGCACTTCTCGTCTATATCGTCCAGGGACAGCTTGCCGTTTGCCACGTCGCGGGCAATATCCCTGGCGGCGTCTACGATCTCCGCCCTGCCTCCATAGTTAAGGGCGAGGCACAAGATAGTACCGGTGTTCGATGTACTCTCTTCTATATTTATGGAGATCTCTTTCCGTATGTCCTTTGGGAGGCCTTCGATCTGACCTATTACCGTGAAGCGGATATTATTCTCCAGAATGGTTGGACGCTCACGAATCAGGTAACGCTTGAGAAGCCGCATCAGTATGGCGACCTCGTATCTCGGGCGTGACCAGTTTTCTTTAGAGAAGGCATATAAAGTAAGTTGTTCTATATGCTTCTTGGCGCATTCGGTTGTTATCTCTCTAACCGATTCAACCCCCCGGATATGACCTTTTATCCTTGTGAACCCGCGGCGTTGAGCCCAGCGGCCGTTGCCGTCCATGATTATAGCAATGTGCCTGGGCTGGTTATTTTCAATCATGGGAGATGCGTATGATTTGTTTACGTTCCGGTCCTACCGAGACCATTCTTATTCTAAGTCCGACAATTTTCTCAAGAAAGCGTATGTATTCCCTGGCCCTTTCCGGCAGCTTGTCCGCTTCGGTAATTTTCGAGGTGTCTTCCAACCAGCCCGGTATTTCTTCGTATACCGGTTTACAATCGGGCAGGAGTGTAAGGTCAGAGGGAAACGTATCATAGGTATGTTTGTTGATCTTATATGCCACGCATACCTTTATGCTTTCCAGGCTGTCGAGTACGTCCAGTTTTGTGAGTACTGTGGAGTCCGCAGCGTTGATGGTTACGGCATAACGCACGGCCACGGCGTCAAACCATCCGCAGCGTCTTGGCCTTCCCGTAGTGGCCCCATATTCCGTACCCCTTTCCCTTAGCGCCTCACTCAGTTCCTTTTCCGCCTCTGTGGGGAACGGACCGCTTCCCACCCTCGTGGTGTAGGCCTTCATAACGCCGTATATGTCGTTTATATACCTTGGAGAAATGCCTGTCCCGGAAGACACACCGCACACACTCGGGTTGGATGACGTGACGTAAGGATAGGTGCCGAAGTCTACGTCCAGCATGGTTCCCTGGGCTCCCTCAAAGAGTATCCGTTTAGACTGTTTTATGGCCGCGTTCAAGAAAACAACGGTGTCGCAGATGTAAGGTTTTAGTTCTTCTGCATACTTGACATACTCCTTGTATATTTCCTTCCAGGACAGTGGTCCCGCTTCGTAGAAAGTCTGCAGTATAACGTTCTTCTCTGCGACAATTTCTTTGAGTCTATTCTTGAAATGTTTGGGATGATAGAGGTCTACTATTCTCATACCCGTCCGTGACATCTTATCTGCATAGCAGGGGCCGATTCCACGCCCGGTCGTGCCTATTTTTTCGTCCCTCTTTCCGGACTCCGACTCAAGGTCAAGAAGCTTATGGTACGGAAAGACCACGTGCGCACGGTCGCTAACAAACAACTTATCTTCAATAGGGATGTTGTGCTTTTTGAACTCTTCGAGTTCCACAAGGAGCTGGGCCGGGTCTAAAGCTACCCCGTTAGCTATTACGCACTGCTTGTTGTGGTGCAAGATGCCAGAGGGCAGCAAGTGAAATATGAACTTGGTCCTGTCCAGCACGACAGTATGGCCGGCATTACTGCCGCCCTGGTACCTGACAATAATATCGTAGGCATCGGCAAGGATGTCAATAATCTTACCCTTGCCTTCGTCGCCCCACTGGAGACCAATCACACAGGTGTTGGACATTTAGACGGCCCGCCTATTAGTTGTAACGTTAAGTATTGTAAGCCCTTACATGTAATATATCAAAATTATAGAATAACTACTCTGAATTGTCAATAATAAACACAGTTGGCTTTTCGTTGAAGTGGCAGCAGAGAGCGTGTATGGTGTTATGTTGGAACAAGGGAACGTACTCGCAAAAAGGGGAATAACTATGGAGTCTGGAGAACTACTGAGGAGAGAAAGGATGCGAGAACTACAGCGGATGGCCGACCGGGTATGTTCACTCATAGTTGGTTCAGACTACCCGAGGATAGACATAGAGATAGAGAAGGCCAGGGTAAGGGACAGATGCGAAGAACTATATCCCGACAGGATGGACCTTTACGATATGATTTACGAGAGCCGTTTTGAACGCCTGTGGTACCAGTTTAGAGAGGCAAGGGAGTAACACGGATGGGAGGGATACCGGCTAAATGCAGTGCCCTTAAGGTGGCAAACTCCCCGCTGTTCGGGTGGTGGTGCAACTGGATATGTGGAGGCCTGACGGGGGGTAGGCTCTGCAGCCCGTGGTGCTTAGTAGCAGAAAGGTACGGTATGTGGACACTGGTCTTTACCTTACCCATACCGGTGGTAGCGTTTTATCTGATGTATCGTCTTCTAATGTAGTTCAGGTCTGGATAAGCTCTATCTTTTCGGGATCATCTTCCCCAAGGCCTAAGGCGGCAGCGGTGTTGATATACTTGGGCTCGCGTTTCACCTGTTTCAGGGTGGGAAGCCCCACCTCTTTCCTCCTGTCTTCAATGATGTTGGCACTGATGCGGTCCAGGGCCACCGGGTCTCTGCCCATCAGTATACCGCCGAAAGGCCATGACCAACGACGTTTAAACGCCGGCCCGCCGTTACACTGGGCCACGAGAGCGTCACAGATGATAAGTCTTGACTTATCTCTTATGTAGGGGTGGGTATTCAGCTCGGCAATGTAAGGGTTGCAGTTGTTATCGTGGTATTTATTGGGGTTGTGGATTACGCCGTAAAAATTCTTCATTGAGACTGATACGCCTGAGAGGTCGTGGTCCTTGAGAATGGGTACGTTTATGATGGCGTCGCAAAGCCTGGATACTATCTTGCTGAAGCAACTGCCGACGCTGCCGGCCATCTGGAGCCGCGGGTCATAGCCGCCACCCGCAAGCGCGTCCGTGCCAAAACTTTTGAGCCCGCCGCCCTTTCTTATTGTGAACCCTGCCGCCGCCAGTTCTTTGTTGGTCCTGTCAAAGATGATAATGCGGTCATCCCTTATACCGGCTGATTTCAGGCCCTCCACAATGGCCTCCACCAGGGCTACGTGAGGGGAAAAGGGCTTCTTGCCCAGGCAGTTGAGTTTTATGCCTATCATCTCTTTTGGCTTGAAGAGGGTTGACCAGGCTTCAGGCGCGGTACGCACCCCGGTAATCCTCATCACGCCGTCGTCTACGGCCTTCCGGAGCAGTTCCGCATTTGCCCTGCCGCCGCTGCCCAGGAACTTATTGGAACGGCACAGGATCACCTCCGGTTTTAGTATGGAAGACGTTCCCGCGGTATCGAGGCTTGAGGCGTAAACGTGGCCGGGTAGGAAGTGGTTGAGAGAACAGGCAATACCCACGCCAAGCGCGTCTCGCAGAAATTCCCTTCGGGTCTTCTCGCAGTTCAACAGCCCGTCCTCGCATTCAAACTGGCTTAATCATGTTGAGGCTTGATAGATACGTCGTGTTCAGCCTTCGCGGATTATTGCCTGAAAATATTATAAATGCGCGTTTAAGAACTGTCAACAACACTATACCCGGTCCCACATTGTAAACGGGAGTTGTTTTCTGTTGACCGTGTTGGGTGTTCCTGCTAGAATCCGCAAAACACGGATTCTCTTCAAGGAAAGCAACCAACCGTGACCCCTATTGTTTACCTTCTCTGCTTGGTTTTACTGTGCGGGTGTGCTCATTACGTTGGAGATCTTGAGATTATCGAGGAGTTGAGACACCCGACAAAGTTCCCGGACATCAACAAGCCCGAAGTGCTGAACATCACACAAGTGCTGGCAACGAACCGGCTTGGGGAAGGTGACAAGATAAAGCTGGTACCACTGGGAGAGACAAAATACACAAGCGTCCAACTGATGCTGGTGCGAAGCGGTGTCTCGGTGCCGCCCCATCTGCACAAGGACCACGACGTGGTCATACATGTAAAGGGGGGGAGCGCTATAATAATAATGAACGGCACGCATTACTTTGTGAAGGAGGGAGACATAATCCTTGTGCCCCGGAAGACATGGCACGAGGTCAGGAACACGGGCGAAGAACCTTTTGCAATGGTAGACGTCTTTTATCCGCCCTACCAGGGAGAGGACATAAAGTTCTTTAAAACGAGAGAGAAAGATAAGAAGAAAATAAAGAGGGAGTTGGAGCCTAGAGAGGTGCCTTCAAGTGCGAGTGGACAGGGGCACGGTCATTAATGCGGATATTACTGACAAACGATGACGGGATTTACGCAACGGGCATAGCGGCCATAAACAAGACGCTTAGGGAGATAGGCGACGTGGTGACGGTAGCGCCGGAGGCGGAACAGAGTGGGACGGGTCATTCCATAACCTGGGCCCATCCGCTGCGGTACCGCAAGGTCTATGCGAAGAATAAGTTCTTCGGATATGCCATCAGCGGTTCACCCGCCGACTGTGTTAAGCTGGGAGTTATGGGCATTATGAAGGAATTGCCTGACCTCGTTGTCTCAGGGATAAACCTGGGGGCGAACGTGGGGATACACGTGCTTTACTCCGGGACTGTTGCTTCCGCCATCGAGGGCGCGATACTGGGCATCCCGTCCGTGGCCGTGTCGGTTGATGTTTCAGGATACACGGATCTCGAGTACGCGGCTGTTGTTGCTAGGGACATCATAAAGGAAATAATGAAGAACAAGCTCCCGAAGTGTACGCTCATAAACGTGAATATCCCGTCTTTAAGACGGGAAGAAATTAAGGGGATCAGGTTTACCCGTCAGTGCACACACGGTTTTGAGGAGAGTGTTGATGAACGCAAGGACCCCGGGGGCAGGACGTACTACTGGCTGGTGGGCGGTATGGAAGTGGCCGTGGAAGAAGAGGGTACGGATATACAGTCGATTAATGACGGCTACATATCCATCACGCCCCTGCGCTATGACCTGACGGACCATAATCTGCTTAAGAGCATAAGCTCATGGAACTGGAAGGCTGTGGAAGAAGACGTTTGTAAATTTAAGGGGATAACTAAATAGCAGTAAGAAGCTTTTATCAGAAAAGACATTTCTGCTATATGTCAAGTGGCGTATGCACGTTTAGAGCGTCAGGGTGAGGCTAGAAACTCTGCCTGTTAAACGGCATTGGCAAGAGTTCGGAGAGTTTCAGTTCTTTCTGTTCCCCGGGGTTTGCAAGGATGATGACTAAATCCCGGGAAAATTCCGAAAGCACCTGTCTGCACGCCCCGCAGGGCGGTGTCAGCTCCCCGGCCTCGGTAAATATGGCCAGTGCCTCGAAGTCCGTTGCCCCGTCCGCGACGGCGTTGTAGATGGCCGTTCTCTCCGCACATACGGTAAGGCCGTAGGAACAGTTCTCGATGTTGCACCCCAGGTAAACCTTGCCGGACCCTGTCCTGACGGCGGCACCCACCGCGAAGCGGCTGTACGGGCTGTAGGAACGCGTCCTTGCCTCCCGTGCCTGTTTTACCAGCTCATTCATGTTTTTCCTGCCTGTCTCTAGTCGAAAACGTCTGTGCTTGAAATGATCATCTCCCTGAGCAGTTGGAATGCCCCGGTCTGTACTTCGTTCATGACGACGTGAACCTCTTCCTCCGTCAGTTTCTGTGGCCCGAGTCCCGCGGCCTTGTTTGTTATGCAGGAGAGGCCACAGACCCTTACGCCCATCTGTCTGGCAGCGATGACGTCTGTCACGGTTGACATACCGACCGCGTCTGCCCCCATCTTCCCGAACATCGCTATCTCTGCGGGTGTCTCAAAGCTGGGACCGCACACGCCCAAATATACACCCTTCTTGACCTTCATCCTGAGGGCCTTTGCGGCGTTTGTCGCCATTTTTATGAGTACGGGGTCATAGGCCCTCGTCATATCAGTAAATTGGTCCCCAATCCTGTCATCCTCCACGCCTGTTGCGGGACTTTGCATAGTCATGTTTATATGATCAGTAATCAGCATTAAATCGCCTTTTTTGAACCCTCGCTTTATACCACCGGCGGCGTTGGTCACAAAGAGCGTCTTTATCCCCAGATGGCATAACACCCTTACCGGATGGGCCACATCCCGGGCTGAAAGCCCCTGGTAGAGGTGAAACCTCTCGTTCAGGCAGGCCAGCGGCATTTCACCAAGCTTTCCTGTTATCAGCGCCCCGTTCTCTTTTTTGCGGTGTTGAGGCAGGAGGTGCGGTATGTCACGATATCTTATTGTAGTGGACGGACTTAGCTGTTTCGTAAATTCCTGCCACCCGGTGCCGAGTATAACCCCCACTTTTGGCCTGTCGGAGGACCGGGATCGAATATACCTAATGGATTCCTGTAGTTGTTCATAGAGATCTGTCATATTGCCGGCAGATTGTACTCCGCGTGAACTGGAAGTAAAGAGAGAAATAAATGTTGCCTTTCAGCCAGACAGCGATAATAATAGAGTGGTAGATTTCTGGCGTAGTACTGAGGTTGTGGAAGGAAATAATAATGAAGAGAAGTAGCTCGGTCTCAAGAAGGGATTTTCTCAAGGCCGGGATAACCGCGGCGGGCGCGATGTGTATGGGTTGCCCAGGGGTGGCCCTGGCGGCCTCGGAATCAGCCGCCGGCGCCATAATAACCGGCCAGAAGGACGGCGAGTTCCCGCTCTACGAGGCGATGTACTATAAGAAGCTGGAGGACGACCGGGTAGAGTGCGAGCTTTGTCCCAAGGCGTGTCAGGTGGCTGACCTGGAGAGGGGCTACTGCGGCGTTAGAGAGAACCGCGGCGGCACGTACCACACGCTCGTCCACTCGCGCGTCTGCGCGTTACATATTGACCCTATCGAAAAGAAACCGTTTTTCCACTATCTGCCAGGCACCGATGCGGTTTCAGTCGCTACCGCGGGCTGCAACGTGGAGTGCAGGTTCTGTCAGAACTGGCAGATTTCACAGTTCCGGCCCGAACAGGTGGACAGCATAAAACTCACCCCGGAAGACGTCGTGGAACATGCAAAAATGCGCCACTCTCCCACCATCGCATACACATACACGGAACCGGTCATCTTCTATGAGTTTATGTACGACACGGCAAGGGTGGGGAGAGAACAAGGGATTACCAGTGTGGTGGTGTCAAACGGTTATATAAAAGAAGAACCCCTCATCGAGCTGTGTAAGTACCTTGACGCGGTCAAGATTGACCTCAAGGCTTTTAGCGAGAAATTCTACAAAGAGACCTGCAGCGGGGAGCTTAAACCCGTGCTGGAGACCCTGGTGACATTGAAAAAACTTGGGATGTGGTTCGAGATAGTGGTACTCATCGTGCCCACCCTGAACGACAGTGAGGAAGAAATAAAGAATATGTGCGCGTGGGTATATGCGGAACTGGGACCTGACGTACCCATCCATTTCTCGCGCTTCCATCCCACCTACAAGATAAAGAACCTTCCGCCCACCCCCGTACCCACGCTGGTCAGGGCACGGGGCATTGCCCAGGAGGCCGGTCTGAACTATCCGTATATCGGCAATGTATCGGGTCACCATGGCGAGAGCACTTATTGCCCCGATTGCAAAGAAGTAGTCATCAAGAGAGTGGGCTACACCATCATCCGCAACACCATAACGGACGGCAAGTGCGGCAACTGCCGTCATCCCATCGCCGGCGTGTGGGAGCTCAAGGGCTAACGCTTCATCTGTGGATTCTACAAACTCGGCATACGCCTCAAGCGGATCACTCCGCGGACATGGAGTATCAGGACGGCTTACGGGCAGTCCCCATTTTAATAACCAGCGCGGAAAGCAGAACGAGACTGGCGACGTTGAGGGCTGCGACGATTACACACGAGCCAGTTACACCCATGATGGGTACCAGGACTATTCCCGTTAGCGCCGCCCCGGCAAACGCCCCCAGGTGGTCGGCGCCGTCTATCAACCCCGCCGTCCGCCCGGAATCCCTGTCTTCATCCAGATATATACGGCTCGCTATGGGAAACTCAAGGCCGGTAATGACGCCGGGGATTATTATGAGTACCATAAAAAGAACGGCGGATTCGGCATGCAGAAAGGGGTACCACTTGATAAACGGAATAATAACCAGGGAGTACGCCACCATACCACCCACGATATACATAAGAATCCTGAGCCAGTCGCGCTGTTTTTTGAGTATCACGGTATTGCTGATATAAGCGCCGATGGCGAGGCCCATCATAAACAATGCCACAATAAGACCTATCATCTCGTAGACGTAGCCATAGATGTTCTGAAAGGCGAATATCAATATGATTTCGAGGGCTATTGCGGCGAACCCGGTTGTGGCGATGGCAAAGATGCTGTTGAACTTTTTCTCTCTTGAGATATTGCCGTGCGTAAACTTTGTGGTGGAAAGTCTTATCACAAGGAACACCCCAATGGCGGCCAGGAAGTACCACAGCTTCAGCATGCCCAGAGACCTCAGGACCCCCTGCAGCTGCCCGCCGGAAAACTGGTCCCACAGCAGCAGGTTGTAGAAGTAGGTGACGGGTTTTGAGTCGGTGTTTATTGGCAAGACATCTTTTCTGCTGTCCAGGCGTTCTTTCATGAACTTGACCTGCCCGGGTTCCAGATAGGGCAGGAAGTGATATTGAGAGAACACGGTCGTCTCTATGTTACGCCCGTTATACCTTGCGATTAGCGTATCCAGGTCTGTAGTTATCACGTCCGGCTCCGAGGAGGCAAAATAGTAGTTTGTCTGGCCGGGTGTTACTATCACGTACGGAAAGACCTCCAGGAGGGTTTTATATATAGAACCCGTATAGCTCCCCACCACCTCGCCAAGATATACTACGGCGGAGCCGATAGAGGCTACCAGTACGCCGTCCGGTTCAAGCAGCTCTTTCACCTCCTCAAAAAATTCTCGCGTATAAAAGCGGTTCAGTGCGGCGGTCGAGGGGTCGGGGACGTTAATGAATACGAGGTCGTATTTGTATTTACCCTTGGCGGTTTTCACGAAATAGCGTCCGTCTACCGGGAATACCGTCACCCTCTCGTCGGCCAGCGCGGCCCTGTCCTCCCCGGAGAGATACGGTCTTGTAATCTCCAGGAGTTTTGGGTCCAGTTCTATATAATGGACCTCCTCAAGGGGATATTTGAGCATCTCGCTTATCAGACCACCGATGCCGCCGCTGATAAGGAGTATGCGTTTGGGGGATGGATGCTCTGAAAGTATCAGGTGGGCCATGGGCCCGTACTCATACAGGTTCGGAAACGCGAACGCGTACTGCCCGTTGTTGTATACACTGTACTGGTCATGCTCCTTGCCGAGTACGATATTCTGGTACCTGGAATCCACGGACTCAATCAACTTTATGTTCGGGTTAAACGACTCCCACCTCTTTTCAACAAAGAACGACTCCAGCCGGCTAACGCCGCCGGAGAGGATAAGGGACAGCGAGACGGCCAGGAGTGAGATGGTCGTTCCCAGCAACACCTTTCTGGACGGGAAGGTCCGGGTAAGGAATGTGAGTATGAGCAGGTTTGTCAGGACCACGGCGATGAAAATTGCCATAATCTCATACGAAGCGGCCCTGGGAGCCAGTACAAAGGTAAACACAACCCCTCCTATGAGACTGCCGATGGATTCCAGTATATACACCGCCCCGATGTCCGTAGCTCCGCCGCGGGTAAACCCCTTGAAGACGGACACGGAAAATGGAAAGATAAACCCGATGACAAAACTGAACGGCATGATGATGAGCGGTGAGGACCATATAAGCGACAGGATGGAGATCTGCTGGCCGTAGGGCACGTGGATTATGTATCTAAGCAGCCTGATAATCGACACCTGCACCGGCAAAAGTAGGCACAGTGCAAGCAGGAGGAACAGGAAAACGACAAGGCTGTTCTCGACCTTCCTTGTCAGTTTTGCGCCTATGCCCGCCCCGATGGCCACACCGAGGAGCCAGGCACCGAATATCACCCCGAGGCAGAGCTCGTTTCCGTAGAATACTACCAGTAGCTCCCTTACCAGCAGCACCTGTGCGATAGTGGCATGGGCGCCGATGAGGACTACCGCCGCTATCAGCGGAAACAAGGTCTTTTTGCCATGAGACGACATTGTATCTTTATACCAGGTATTCCAAGAAACGCTTGTGGCGGGTGAAACCCAGGATGGAAATTTCTGCCCTTTTGGGTCCGGGAACTGCAGGTGCATTCATATTGCGGGGTGCGGCCTTATGGATGAGAATGTACAGACATTACTGTTGCCCCAGGTTTCCTTTTGCCCCCTGCGGTTCCTGCGGGCCTTTTATTAAATTAGGCCACTCCATGGTTTCGGTCCTGAAGTTGAGACCCTCCTCCTCTTCAGATCCTTGAATACAGCCCCCGGAGGCGAGCAACAGGAACAGGCTTAATATCATTGTGAGTTTGTACATTTTCTTGTGTTCTTAAGGCCAGAAAGTATCACATTTCATACCTAAGTCAAATGAAATCTATTTACGTCTTGAATTTGTATAATATGGTGCCTATTCTAAAAGTATGCAGTGCCTTTGAACGTGCATGCACCTCTGACAACGCGTGTACGAGGTACAGGCAGGCACACAGGACAAATTCCACCTGATAAAGGGGAAACCGTTGCCACCCGTTAAAGTGCCTTCATGTTGGAAAGAACTTGTAGAGGATATCCACCGGGTAAAGGGTGTGGTGGTAATACTGGGGGCTTCCGATACGGGCAAGACCACACTGGCCTTCTACCTTGCCGGAGAACTCCTTAAGAGGCGTAACAGGGTCTCCATAGTCTCTGCCGACGTGGGTCAGTGTGCGTTTGGACCGCCGGCCACGATTAGCATGGCCATGCTGGAGCCGGGCGCAAAATTCCTGCAAGAGGTTCCCGCGCACTCGATGTACTTTGTGGGTTCGACGTCGCCTGTGGGCCACTTCCTGCAGACGGTGGTGGGTGTAAAAAAGCAGGTGGAGCGGTCGCTCCGGGAGGGTGCTGAGGTTGTGGTCGTTGACACGAGCGGGCTTGTATCGGGGGGCGCGGCCTGGGAACTGAAATCCCACAAGATAGAACTTGCCGGGGCCAGGTGTGTGGTGGCTATCCAAAAAGAGCGGCGGGAACTGGAGGACATCCTGCTTCCTCTTGAACGCAGGGGTGGCATCAAATTACATCGCCTTCCGGTATCAGAGCACGCGAAGGCCCGGTCGTACGAGCAGCGCCGTGAGTATCGGCGCCAGAGATATGAGGAATATTTCAGGGACGCGGGGATGAAGTCCCTGTCGCTCAAAGACGTAAGTCTTGTTAACCCTTACGACATGGCAATACAAGAGGGGGACAGTAATACCCTTAGAAGGCGGCTGGTGGGTCTCAACGATTGTGACAATTTTTCCATAGCCCTTGGTATCATCGAAGACGTAGATTTACAGGGTGGTACTATCAGGCTGGAGACACCACTCCGGGCGGCAAGGGATGATGTTGGATTGATAAGACTCGGCTCTGTCGTTATAGAAGACGGCTGGTATGACCGTATGGTCAGGTAATAATCTGAGAGACATAGTATGCTGGTCAAAAACATACTGATAACCGGCAGGCCGGGTGTGGGAAAGACGATGGCGATTAAAAGGATACTATCCGGCTGCAACGTTAAACCGGGCGGATTTTACACAGAGGAGATAAGGGTAGGCGGGGAACGCAAGGGTTTTACGGTAAAGACGTTTGACGGGAAGAGCGGCATCCTTGCGCATAAAGACAACAAGAACGGTCCCAGGGTGGGAAGATACGGCGTGGACCTGGAAAGCTTCGAGTCTACGGCCCTCCCGGGGCTGGAAGACGCAATCAATAGTAGAAGGCTTGTGATCATAGACGAAATAGGCAAGATGGAACTGTTTTCCCGCAGGTTTAAGGGCCTGGTGTTGGAGGCACTGGATGGGCCTGCGCCCGTCCTGGGGGTCATTACCGAGTCCGGAAACGGGTTCATCAGAGACATCAGGCAAAGAAAGGACGTCAGACTCTACAGGATTACCCCGGCGAACAGAGACGGCATAATCCCGGACATACTAAAATGTCTGGAGGAGCTTATGGAGACCGGGGAATAATGAGGATGTTTTCGCGGCAACTGTCCCTGCGGTATACGTCTCTTTGTTAAAGGCCGTATCTTTCCTTCAAGGTGGTGGACACCTCATGGGTGAGAGACATGGCCTTCTCGGACTCTGCAACGGTGAGGGTGCCCGTGCCGCAGCTGGGTGTTATGAGCGAGTTCTGCAGTACGGTCTGTTTATCAATCCCCTTTTGGGAAAGATAGTCCAGCCCCTTCTCCATCCTGGCGACAAGGCTGTCGGAGTTTATGTCCTGCAGGGCGTCTGCGGTGGTGGGGGCGATTCCCCATGCGAGTATGCCGCCACGCCCCACGAATTCCTGGATGTTAGCGGAGTACGCAAGGACCTTGTCCATAAAGATAAAGGCGTCAAAGCTGAGTATGTCGAGCTCCGTACCGAGTACCATGTCCCAGTCCGTATTCCCGCAGCAGTGTATGGCCGCCATCGCGCCCCGCGACTTAACGGCCCTGAATACCTCGTTGAATGAGCTGGTGACCGTATCCCGGCTGACAGTCGCGAACGCCGAGCCCATGCAGCTCAGAAACGGTTCGTCGGCGAATATTATAAGGGGCAGCTTGAACCTTGAGAGGAAGTCTATCTGCCATCGTGCCTTGAGGCACAGGAGCTTTATGACGGCGTCGTTGAAGGTCGGGTCAAAGAGTGCCGCCGTTCCCTCTGCGTCCTTCAGGTTGGCTGCCAGTGTGATAGGCCCGACGATTTGCCCCTTGAGGGCCTTGATATGCTTAAATTCCGGGAGATGTTTTTCCAGCGCGTAAATGCCGGCTGCATAGTCCGGCGATATGCTGAAACCGCTCGCGTCGTTGCTGGAGAACTTCTCGTGAAGATTCTCCAACTCAGCGACGTCATCGTGAACCTCAAGATAGAACCGCTTCTCCTCCGGAACCAGATGGAAGAACGGCATCCCCTCGGTGTACTGTACGCACATCTCTTCCTGTATGCCCCTTTTCGGAAGTTGCGGCCAGCACGGGATTTCGGGGAGGGTCTTTAGGATAAGCCCGAAGGCGGCGTCCGGGTCGGCATGGGGGAAACTCCCTATGGCTGTGGCGGCACAGTTGGCTCTAAAGATGTCGGTCATTTACTGAAGGTTCCTAAATTCCTCTCTTACTTCATCGATTTTGCCGCAGGTGAGCGGGCCTTCACCGCACGGGCCCCGCACGCAGGACGGGCCGGCATTGCCAAAGATGGATGGCGCAATCCCCCTGACAATGCGCAACATCTCTATGGCCATTTCTCTTATCTCCCATTGGGCACGGTTACAGCACCGGACCTTAAAAAAGTGAAGCAGTTCGCGTGCGTTCATGGTGATAATGATCTTTGTCTCAGCCGCGTTGGGAAGGAGGAAGCGCGCGTCCTCATATGTAGACTCCCCCCGGTCACCCAATGCCTCTAACAGCTCATCGTACCATGCCTGAAGCTCTGCCATTTTTTCCTCAAACCACTCCTTTTTCCCCGCCTCGATTACGCTGGGAGGCACGATGAAATCGAACGACCCGCCGCCTTTTTTGGAGTGTTTGCCCACGTAACGCTGGCTCTGCTGTGAATAGGAGGCCAGTCTGTGCCTTACGAGTTGATGTGTGCATGCGCGGGATATACCCTCTACGCCGAAGCTGAATGCTATGTGCTCTATGGGTGACATATGTCCCATGGAGATCAGTTTCGCGACGAATTTGTGTTGGTCCCTTTTCTCGATTTTCTCCCTTAATTCTTCGACGGTAGACGGGCTGTAGCAGAGTTTTGCCGCCTGCGCGACAAGTTTTTCCGGCTCGGGGGTGTGTGTAAGCAGAACTACTTTGAGCTGGGCGCCTTTTTGAAGGGCGGGACTGGCTTTAGAGGTTGTAGACGGGGTCATGACCCCTCCAGGTCTGTTATCTTTTGTACCCTTCTGGCATGCCTCTCTCCCTCAAACTCCGTGTCGAGCCATACCTGGACTATCTTTGTCGCCATAGCGGCCGGCGCAATCAGGTCGGCGCCAAGGCATAAGACGTTGGAGTCGTTATGCCTGCGGCTCATCTCTGCGCTGTAGAGGTCGTGAGCCACTACGGCCCGAACACCGTTAATCTTGTTGGCGGCAAGTGACATGCCTATACCCGACCCGCATACCAGGATGCCGCGGTCACATTCCTTACGTGATACGGCCCTGGCCGCCTTGGAGGCAAAGTCAGGATAGTCGACCGATTCTGAGGCGCTGTTCGTGCCGTAATCGACTACGGTATGATTATGTTGTGACAACAGCTGGCATAACATCGTCTTAAACTCATATCCCCTGTGGTCTGATGCGACCGCTATCTTCACCGTTAATTTACCTCAACCTTTGTACTAAGACAGTTTATGATTCGCTCTTCCGGGATAGCGCCTTCACGGAGCACAACGCAGGAATCCTGGGAGACCTTAACTACGGTGGACGGGGTCTTTATTGTGCTTGGGCCGCCGTCCAGAATTATTGCCACCTTGCCGCTGAAATATTCCCGGACCTTTTGTGCGTCCGTTGCGGGCGGGTTGCCGGACACGTTTGCGCTGGTGGCGACCAGGGGGACCCCTGCCTGTCTCACCAGGTCTTGCGCGACTTTGTGTCCCGGGAACCGTATGCCTATGTCACTTTTACCTGTGTTGGAGAATACGATAGTGAGTGGTCCGGGCCAGAATTCCTTCATCAGGATTGTGGCATAAACGGGCACGTTTTCCACAAGGTTCCGGATATCATCCGGACTTGAGATGAGATGTGCAAACTCTTTCCCGCGTGGCCTATGCTTGACGTCGTACAGCGTCGCTACGGCGTCACGGTCCCGGGCATTGGCCCCGATGCCGTAGACTGTCTCTGTGGGAAAGGCAACCAGTTCGCCTTTCCTCAGGGCCGCGGCGGCCTTATTAATGTTGTCTCTGTAATGAGTTATATCTTTTGTGTCAAATAATTTAGTATGCATCTTAAAAAAATTATATCACCTTCAGCGGGCAATATCAACCTTTCTTGAAGAAGGACACCGGTACAGTTGACGTGTGGGATGTTATTTGTTAGACTTGCCTTGGATTAGGGATTTGTCAATGATTTTTGGTGGATACAGTGTTACGTATGCGGTAAGACCATTTCCTTCTGTTTCTTTTTTAGTTATTTATCCTCATGTTTAGAGTGTTGGAAGGAAGAAACCTTCCTGTGCGGCCCGTAGGATGCCTGATACCTTCAACCCCGATTACAACTGGCTAAAGACATGGAAAGAAAACACCTCACCCCCGACCATCTTTTACGGTAGTACTCCAGGGCTTGTGCCTGAGATAAAAAAGGCGGGTTTGGTGCCCTTCAATGAAGGAGACGGTCTCTTTATGGGTGGTGTTCAAGATGCCCTCTCCATGGCAAAAAAGCTCAGAGACGGGCGCTGTATAGAATTTGCGGAGATTCTCCTTTTGGAACATTCAGAGAGGCCCAGACCCCTTCAACTCACCTTTAACTATTACCTTGCGCTGCAACAGCTCGAAAGACGGGCACGCAAGCTCAAGGCCCTTCAGTGGCTCTATGAACTCCTGTTTGAGCAATTGAAAAAGAACGCCCCGTTTCGACCCACGGAAACGGAAATCAAGAAACTGAATAAGAATGCTGAGGAACTAAACTCAGTTCAGTCAGACAATCGGGGTGTTATAGTCTATCTTGGTACAGACCTTAAGAAATGCGACACCCTGCCCCCGATAATGAAGGACAAAAAGGAACTCCGCCGCGCGATAAAGGGCAAGAACCCCTTGTGCAGCATCTGCGGGCCCAAGGATAAAAAGTGGCGAAAGCTCTCAAAAGACGAACTTGAGACCTGCATAGAGACGATGGTGAGAGGGAGTGAAGATTTCGAAGGTCTGGGGAGTGAGATAACAACCTCGGAGACCATCCCGCCGTCTGACATTCTCGAGCTTAAGTACGTCCAGCTCCAGTAAGCCTATTCCGATACGTGAATTCAGTGCCATGTGTCATTCTGACCTGTTTTTGTAGCGGTCGAGCTTGCTCGACAATTCGTAGGGGTGATCCACCTCAGGTTGGAAATCCGCCATTTTTGGGGCGGGCGGACGGTCGCCCAAACAGGGCAGGCGCAAGACCTGCCCCTACTCTGCCACTACAAAAAACTCTCTGCCCTTAAGACTCAAAGATTTTTCCGGGGTTCATGATGTTCTTGGGGTCTATCAGCTTTTTCAGCGACTTCATCAGCTCCAGTTCTACGCGTGGAATCTCCCACGGGAGGTGCTTTGCCTTTGCCGTGCCGATTCCGTGTTCCCCGGTGATGGTGCCGCCCAGAGAGATTACCTTCTCCATGATGCGGTCCAGCATCTCATCCACCTTGGCCTGCTGTTCGTCCCCCTCCCCGTAGAGGAAGTTGATGTGAACGTTGCCGTCGCCTATGTGGCCGAAGCATGCCGTATCTATAGAGAACTCTTTGGCCAGGGCGTAGGCGGCCTCGGAGACCTCCTTTACCTTGCTCCTCGGGACACAGACGTCTTCATTGAGCTTTCTGCCGGAGACCTTGAACAGGGCCGGCGATATGACCCTCCTGACGGCCCACAGGGCCTCACGCTGCTCCATGTCTTCAGTAACGACCGTATGGAACGCGTTGTTCTTCTTACACGCCTCTTCTACGCGAAGGCGCTGCTTCCTTACTACCTGGGAGTCACCGTCTACGTCCACAAGGAGCAGGGCCCTGGCTTTCTCTGGTATCTCTACTCCGCCGTAACCTCTGATGGAATTGATGCATATGGTGTCCACGAACTCAAGGGTCTTTGGGATTACGCCTTGTTCCAGTATTATCCCGTCGGCCGCGTCCATGGCGTCGCCCGTAGAGTGGAAATAGGCCAACACGGTCTCCAGCTTTTCCGGAAGAGGTATGAGCTTAACCGTTATCCCGGTAAAGATGCCGAGGGTGCCTTCTGAGCCGACAAACAGCCTTGTAAGGTCGTATCCGGCCACGGTCCTCCAGGTCTTCTTGCCAGTGTTTATGACCCTCCCGTCCGGCAGGACAACTTTGAGCGAAAGTACGTAGTCGCGGGTAACCCCGTATTTTATACCCGCCATACCACCTGAGCACTCCGCCACATTGCCGCCCAGTGTGGAGAATTCGGCGCTGCCCGGGTCCGGCGGATAGAACAGCTTATGCTTTGCAACCTCATCCTGGAACCGCCTGGTTATCACGCCTGGCTCCACGGTGGCGATGAGGTCCTTCTCGTTTATCTCCAGGATGCGGTCCATTCTTGTTGTGTCCAGCGCTATTCCGCCATAGACGGGTATAGACCCGCCAGAAAGCCCCGAACGCGCCCCGCACGGGTAAATCGGTATGGTATTCTTATCGGCCACCTTGACTACGGCCGACACCTCTTCCGTGGAGGAAGCCTTGACAACGACGTTGGGCAGGGCCCTCTGCCGGGTTGCGGTTGCGTCATAGGAGTAGCACACGAGTGTCTCTATGTTGGTGAGCACGTGCTCCTTACCCACCGCGCGTATGAGCTCGCCCAGGACGTCCTGTGACAGCGTTCGTTCCTTTAGTTTTGGCATAGACTCTTTTATCATCTCCAGGGACTCTCCTCGCATGATATCAAATTTCACGTCCCGTGGAAACTACCTTAAACGAATAACGTGAGGCTTCGGCTCCTGCGGTTATGTGGAACGGAAACGATGTACCCTGACCTTATACGGGTATAACATAAAAAGGGGGGGGCAACGTGGCCGGCACCAAATAATGTAACGTTCCGGTGTCTTGAAAAAAAAGATGTGCGCGGGACTCTCTATCCCGCACACATCTTCATTTGTAAAAAGGAAGAAGTCGGATTCCCTAAGCGCCCAGGATTCTGGTTGCCGCTTCCTTATCGTAGTCCATTACAAACGGGATTCCTGATACGTCAGCGGCCTCCATTGTCAGGGCGAATATGTCGTCACGGGTAATATTTTCGAGGGAGAGGCGCCGTGAGCCCGCCATGAGCTGCCGGAGCCCCGTGGCAAGCCTCTGATAGTAGGAGTATACGCCCAGGCCGGAAGCGGGTATCTGGTCGCCGTTCCCGCCGAATTCCTTCTGAACGGAGTGATGATAGTAGAACACCTCTTCAACGCTCTTTCCGTACGGCTCAGAGTTCTTGGGCTGCTTCCCGGTCCCTATGAGCTCACCCTGAGTCTTGCCCACCATGGCGGCGCAGATAGTTGACCTGGACATGCCCACGGCCTTTATATATGGAGAACAGAGCGCAAAGGCCTTGTAAATCTGATCTTCCATGGTAATGCCGCCGGCGAGAATTACGTCGGGGACGTACTTATTTTTCTTGGTAAGCCTGTCGCAGTACTCGTGGAGAAGCGAGGCAAGATACACGGTAGGCACTCCCCACTCATTCATCATGCGCCACGGACTCATACCGGTGCCGCCGCCGGCCCCGTCTACGGTCAGCACGTCTATCTCGGCCTCTGAGCAGAACCTCAGGGCCCTTGCCAGGTCAGCCGGGCGGTAGGCGCCCGTCTTTAGGAATACGTACTTTGCCCCCTTATTTCTCAGGTCTTCCACGGTTTTAATGAACGTCTCAATAGATTTATCAATGTCTTCGGAGATGGTCCCTATTCTCGTGTGCCTTTCAAATCCCTCGAAGGCGCCCTGCTGAAAGGATTCTATGGCGATGGGGTCTTCCGGGTCCGGTATGACTACGTAGCCGCGCTTCTTTAGAAGCCGTGCCTTTTTAAGGTTTGTTATCTTTACCTCTCCACCGATGGATTTGGCGCCCTGTCCCCACTTTAGCTCGACGGCGTCGGCGCCGAGCTTGCTCATGGCATACTCAAACACTCCGAGACGAATGTCCTCGTCGTTGGCCTGGACACAGAAAAAGCCGTAGCCGTCTCTCTGCCATCGCTTGAAGATGTCTATCCTCCGTTGGAGTTCCGGGCAATGTGTGACCTTCTCGTTGCTGTCGAACTCCGTGGTTGAGTCCATGGCGCAGACGTTTTCGCCGATCACCACGCCCGTACCGCACATTCCGGGCCCAGAGCCAATCCCCTCAAAGTGCTCGGCGGCTATCTTTGTGGAACCCACTCCTGTTACCACAAACGGCAGTTTCATTTTGAGGCCCTTGTCTCTGCCGAGTCTTGTCTCCAGGTTTACATTGGTAAACTTTTCGAATCTTGGGTCGGCCGGTCCGGCTATCGTGCCGGTTATATTGAAGTGATGAAAATCAACGGGATATTCTTTTTGTGCGGCAGTGGTCATCTTGCCGAACGGCATAGGATATATAACCTCTGGACCCCTGAACGATGATTTCCCTATCTCACAGTAGCCTGGACAACCGTCAAGACAAATCGTGCACATACCACTGGTAGGAGTAACATCGTTGGGCGTCCTATTCCTCGTACCCGTAGCTATCGCTCTGTTGGGCAACGATATGGCCATACTTTAATTCCTCCTTTTATTCATAGACAGAATTAGGCAAGTGTCTGTATATGAAAGCTAAGTTGCCATCAAAATATTGGTACATATAACAGTATAGGCCTCCCTACCAGCTATACAAGAAACATTTGCAAGTGACGTAAACAGCTTAGCGCCACGTCTTTGCATAGTTAACCCAGAAGTAACGGGACGTTAGAATCTAGCATAAAAACAAAAAAAGGCAAGAGGAAAATACGTTTCCCCTTGCCTCCCACCAACCTTCATGTTTGACCTGTAAGTGCTTGTGTACAGCATACCTTCTCGAGCCCATCCCATAATATGGTCCTGATGTCCAGTATTTTCTTTGCTCCGCGGGAGATGAGCTGCTGGCCCTCTTCGGTGTTGGCATAGGGTTTTATAGCCCTTTCCATGTTTTTTCCGTGCTCCACGTCCAGCTCGATATGGGCCTCGAAGAAAAAGAGGTCGTCCTTGCCGAATTTTCCGCTCTTCTTCAGACCCGTAAATATCGGCTTGTAGAAGTATGGCACTACGGCCTCCGTCCCCGGTCCCAGAGTTCCCATGGATTCAAGGTAGTGACCGAGCCTGCAGGTGAAGAGATACTCGTCAATAAACGCCCTTGTGCAGGGCAACGCATCGGTTTCTTCCAGGCTCTCCATGTCAACACCCGCAGCCGCTGCAAACCTCCTGAAGAGGTTAGGGTGGCTGCCTTCGCTCCAGTCGAGTCCGACCTCATCCCAGAGGTTTTGGACTAACGGCCTTCTGGCCTCCTCATAAGGGATGTTAGAGACAACGGCGGCCAGGTATCTTGTGAACCACCTGGAGAAAAGGTAATACTGCTCGGCAAACGTCTTTATACCCTGTGGGGTGACGTCGCCTGCGGCAAACTTCTTCAGGAACGGATGTCCTTTTACCGCCACATGGTTCTGGCATTCAGCATTCAGTTCCTTGAAGAATTGCTCAGGTGTTCTGGCCATTAAGGTGCTGCCTCTTCTTACCAGTTGTTTCTACACACAGATTGAACAACCAACGGGCAAACGGGTGCTCCCCGGGGGTTACAGGCAGCAAGCCCTTTCCAGGCCGCTCCAGAAGACCTGCCTGGCGTCCAGCATGTACTTTGTCCCGCGCCTCATCAGTTCCTGGTGTTCCGGGTTATCGGCATATGGCTCCATCGATTCCCATATGTTTTCGCTGTGTTCCACGTCCAGGGTGATGTGCGCGTCAAAAAACAGGAGGTCTTCTTTTTTGTACCCTAACTTTATAAGGCCGTCGAGGATGGGTCTGTAGATATAGGGCACTATGTACTCGGTACCGGGGCCGAGTGCGGCTATGGCCTCGATATAATGTAACTTGGGGAGGTTAAAGTATCTCTCCACGAAGAGTGACGTCTCTGGAAGCGGCACCACGTGCCCGAGATCGGCCCCAACGGCGTTACAGAAACTCCTGAATATGTTGGCGTGCACAAGTTCCAGGTCCATGTCACGCTGCTCTTCACTCCTGCCCCCATATTCCTCATAAAGGTTTTTTATGAGGGGTTTTCTGGCAGGCTCGTCAGGTATTATGCTAATAAGCATGGCCAGGTACATAGAGAAATTCCGTGAATACTGATAATATTGCTCCGCAAAAATTCTCGGACCTTCCGGTTTGAGCTTTCCTTCACCAAATTTTTTGAGGAAAGGGTGGTTCATGGCTGGATGAGCATGAACTTCTTTCTTTAAAGACTCTAGAAACGCATTTGCAACTTTAACCATAAATCAACTCTCCTTTTCATAAAAGGCTAAAACCTATCCACAACAAGCTCTCTCCAGGCCGTTCCACAAAACGGTTCGTGCACTGAGGACGGTCATAGCGCCCTGCCTTATCAGTGCTTGATTCCGTTCGCTCCTGGCGTATTCAAGAAGGGCCTCTTTTATGTTTGCGCTGTGTTCAACGTCCAGGGTTATGTGGAGGGCGAAGAATTCTATGTCCTCCTCCTTCAGGGAGGGTTCCTTCTTTAGGCCCTCGTAAATGGGCCGGTAGATATACGGGACGATGGATTCCGTGCCGGGGCCTATAGCGCCCAGCGCCTTTAGGAAATGTCCTCCCTGACAGATATAGAGGTATTCGTGTATGAAGAGGTGCATTTCCGGAAGTGGCTCGCATTCTTCAACCTCCCGCGAATCCAGGCGCAGGGCCTTCATAAACCTGCGAAATATGGCGGGGTGACTATTATTCGTGTTTCCCTCGCCATACTCTTGATAGAGATTTTTTATAAGAAGGGTTCGCGGACGTTCATCCGGAATGTTCGCCACTATGGCGGAAAGGTATCGGCCGAACCAACGGGAATACAGGTAATATTGCCGGGCAAATATCCTTATCCTGTCCAGAGAAAGCTTGCCTTGTCTGAACTTCTCGAGAAAGGGGTGATTGAGGGCCGGATGTTCCCTTATTTCCTCTTCCAGCGTCTCAAAATAATCTAATGCAGTTGATTCCATAAGCTTCATTGTCCTTAATCATTAAGCTATTGCCGTGCCAAAGTTTTCGCCGAAGGTATAACTATTGCTGTTACAATATGTTAGTGATGCTTTTGGAAAAGACGGGAAAGATGGAAAAGTGATGGTCTGGCGGTAGAATAGAAAAAATTTCGCCTTTTTCGGCCTGGACGGCAAGATTCGCAGGAAAAATTTGCGGAATCAGTCCTTATCCTCCTCCTTCTTCTCCCACTCTTTTACCTTATAGTCCACCTTGCGGGCAGAGACCCCAAGGAGCTTGGCCGCATCGGTCTTATTGCCGCCGGTTAGCTCCAGCGTCTTCAAGATAACCCTTTTTTCCACGTCCTTTAAAGGGGTGCCTATGTTGACCTGCAGAACCGGGGCGGTTGCGGGGCCGCTAGTTACGAGGTTGGGGGGCAGGTGTTCGGGTCCTATGATATCTTTCTTGCACAGTACGACCCCCCTTTCGATGGTATTTTCAAGCTCGCGCACGTTACCGGGCCAGCTGTAGGCCGCCAGGAGCTTCATCGCCTCGGGTGATACGCCCTTAATTTGTTTGTTGTTTTTTTGCGCGTAGCGTATTACGAAGTAGTCTGCGAGTAACGGTATGTCGGCCTTTCTTTCTCTGAGAGGCGGTATACTCAGGTTGATTACGTTGATTCTGTAATACAGGTCTTCTCTAAATCTGCCTTCCGCAACTTCTTTACTAAGGTCCTTGTTGGTTGCCGCGACGAGTCTGACGTCTACCGCACGTGTTTCTTGTCCCCCGACCCTTTCAAATTGACCCGTCTCTGTTACCCGCAGGAGCTTTGTCTGCATATGGGTACTCATTTCTGAGAGTTCGTCAAGAAAGAGGGTGCCCTGGTGTGCCAGCTCGAAGCGTCCCTTACGGGTATAGAGTGCCCCCGTAAAGGAGCCCTTATCATGCCCGAAGAGTTCACTCTCAAGCACGCCCTCTGCAAGTGCCGCGCAATGCAAGACCACAAATGGCTTATCCTTTCGTGTGCTGGACCGGTGAATGGCCTGTGCCACCATTTCCTTGCCGACCCCGGTCTCACCGTAAATCAGCACTGTGGCGGTTGAGGTAGCGACATCACGGATTGTCCGAAATACCTGCTGCATTTCCGGGGTTTTACCCACGAACTCCGGGAAAGGTAATTTCTTTTCCAGATGCGCCTTCAGCTCCTCATTATGTCTTAGAAGCTCCTGCCTTTCTCTGATTTTATTAAGCGTTTGTTTCAACGTGTTAATGTTCAGCGGCTTTGTCAGGTAATCCTCCGCCCCCTTTTTTATGGTGGTGACGGCGTTCTCAATGGAACTGTAGGCGGTCATGACCACTACGGGCAGGTCACCATCCTTCTTCTTAATCTCGTCAATAAGTGAAAGGGCCCCCATTCCGGGAAGCTTCATGTCGGCGAGGACAATGTCATATTGCTGTGTATCAAGCAGGGCCAGGGCCTCATAGGCGGAAATGGCCCCGCTGGCCTCAAAGCCTTCTTTTTGCAATAGCTTCAGAAGACCGCTTAAGGAATTCTTGTCGTCTTCTACTACCAGTATTCTTGAACCTGGTGTCATCCTGGCGTATTCTCCAGAGGCAATTCTATCACGAACTCGGTACCTCTACCATCAGAGTTGCATGAAAGAGTGCCTCCGTGGGACTGAATTATATTATATGAGAGTGGCAGGCCGATGCCAGTACCGCCCTTCTTGGTGGTAAAGAACAGCTCAAATATATTGTCTTTCACGTCTTCAGGGACACCGCGCCCCGTGTCCTTGCATATCATCTTGACCGCGTTGCCGTCCCTGGCGGCCCGAATCGTCAACGTGCCACCGTCCGGCATCGCCTCGAAGGCATTAATGACTATGTTAAGCAGTGCCTGCCTGAGTTTCTCCTTATCAACCATTACCGCTGGAAGGTCCTGTTCTACGTCCAGGCGAATTTTGACGCCAATAAGGTCGGCCTGTGGCATTACCAGTTGTACCAGGTCCTCCAGCAAGGGTTCC
Source organism: Candidatus Bathyanammoxibius amoris (assembly GCA_024451685.1). Classification (NCBI taxonomy): domain Bacteria; kingdom Pseudomonadati; phylum Planctomycetota; class Candidatus Brocadiia; order Candidatus Brocadiales; family Candidatus Bathyanammoxibiaceae; genus Candidatus Bathyanammoxibius; species Candidatus Bathyanammoxibius amoris. The sequence continues at coordinate 53,531 of JAMXCW010000003.1, forward strand.
AAGGCCTCCTTCTTGATTACAAGGTTGCCCGACCGGGAGAATTTGAGGCAGTTGTCTACCAGCCCTGTCAGCCGCGCCACCTCTTCCTTTACTTTAGAGACCATTTCAGGTATCTCGCCCCGGGAGGCCTCCTTATGTGACGATATTTCCTGTTCGAGGAGCTGCATCTGTATCTGGATGGCGTTAAGAGGATTTTTCACCTCATGGGCAAGTTCCGAGGCAAGTTGTCCCAGTGAGGCAAGGGTCTTGGTGTGCAGGAGTTCTTTAGAATATCTTTTCTTCTCGCTTGTGTTCTGGAAGGTGGTGACGATGTATTCTACCCTACCTTCATCGTCCTTTATGGGGAAGACCGTAGCCTCTACCCAGCACTCCCCTCCGTCGTCCAGATTTATCAAAAACTCCCTGGTTACCCTCGGCACCTCTCCATTTATTACCCGGAAGCCAGGGCAGTCTTCATCCTGTATACATTTTCCGCTGGACGTATGACATCCAAAGATCAGGTCGCATCTCTTTCCCCCTATATCTCTCCAGTGCCAGCCGGTAATCTGTTCAAAGGAGGGATTTACGGCGACAATCTGCCGGTCGCTGTCCTGTACCATCAGGCCAACCCCCGCGTTTAGCCATACCGCCCTCAGCAGGTTGACATCCCAGCCGCTCGCCATAGATACTCCTTATTGAAAAGCGCATTATAGCCTATATATGAAAGGACTTGCAACAGAAACATAGCGTAATCCCTGGGCCTGTGAATCTTACTGGCAGGCGACGAACTTCTCGCCCAATCCGTCGTATTAAGGGGTTTTCCATTTTAGTGGAGGCAGGTCTGCCCACCCGAAGTGGAAATGATTTGTATCGCGCGTATGGTTGCTCTTGTCATTGCGAGGGGCGTAGCCCCGAAGCAATCTCATGAAGATTGCGGACAGGTTTAAAAACCTGTCCCTACGTCGGTTTCACCGCCTCAGTGTAATTCTTCGCAATTTAGTGTGTAGCGTGGCAGCTTGCTGCCACGTTAAAACGTTGGAGCAAGCTCCAACGCTACATTAAATCAACGACCATATCGAAGACTCGCCACGTTGTTGGGCCAGAAGGTCGTTGTCCACCCTCTTCCCCCCGTCAAGGGGGAGGGTAAATGCATACGGGAATACAGGATGCAGGGGCGTGATCCACCAGAGGCGAAACGTGCCCCTACAGTGCGGTACCTTTATTGTCATTTATTTGACGCGGTGATGCCGTATCTTGTGTGCATGCGGCACGCCAGCGGTTACGCGGAATCCGTCGTTGATGGAAGGGTTGTATTGGCCGGACGCGGACTTACGGAATTCCCAGCGGGGCAGTAGAAGAGGCCAACGCATCAACCGCGCGGCCCCCCGCCGTTTAGATGACGAAATCTCTCCGGCCGGGGTTTTTGGTTACAAAGGGAATGTTTAGATATATTTACCTCAGTCCATAACCTCGAAGCCGAAGGTATAGACCTTGATGTGTTCTCCAATCTCCAACGGCAGGGTTAACTTGATCCTTGATCCCCCCGCATATTTCAAGGGGTATATAAGGACGTCCTGAAATCCGGAAGGGAAGGGTTTAATGTAGTCATTATATGAGGCACCCGCAGGAATTGTGGAGGGGTCTATATGGGGGTGTGTCGTAGTTGCATGGGCCGTCTTGGTGCGCACCGTATCCTGGTCCTCTGCGCTGTTGATTACCCAGTGTGTGGCGCCCTCCGGGTCTCTCAAGATAATCTCGTCCCAGATTATAGCGATAGGCCCCTGCGTCTTATTCGTTAGGCCGAAGTCTATCCTTCTCTGCTGGACAATGAAGTAGATATCAATATTGTCGTCGCTGAATTCAAGCTCATCGCTGTGTATGGGTTTGGTAAGTCTTATGGTTTGTTTGCCCGGGGCCTTTTCTATTCCCGTGCAACCCGACGTGAAAGGTAAGGACAGTAGGAAGAGAAGAAGGGCAAAGGTTACGCGTTGGTTTTTCATATCCGTTGGCATTCCATATCTACAAGCCATGCCACCCCTTCGCAGAAGAGGATACCAAAGTTGTGCCGAAAAGCAAGCGAAATCCTGCCACGGTCCCGCAGGCCATGCGAAATCGTGCGTGGGACTATTGTCCGCGCTTACACGGTTTTGCGTGGAGAACGGACAACGGCCCTGTTCAATTCGCGGTGGCTTTTGCCTCGGCCACTGTGGCAGTGGCCTCCGCCATGTCAACAACAGGGATTACGGGCGCCTTGTCCCCCAACAGTTCCACCGCCAGCCATTGAGGCGCGCTCCTGTAATGAAGCACTGCCTTTACCTGTAAGGGCAGTTTTGCATCACTGGGCGCCAGGAAGGCGTATTTCTCAACCATCTCTCCTTTCGGGGGGATTCGGTAGTCGGAGATGATGTGGTCGGCCTCCCAGACCTTGTAGGTGGGTTTTCCGTCCTTGTTGCCGAAGACGGTGTGATATAGAACCGCGTCTTCATCAATCTTGCCGTTCTCGTCCAGCTTACCGGAGTGATAGACGTTTTTTCCGCCGGCGTCCGTCACAGCCACCTCAAGCCATACCTGCCGCACCTCTGTGAGCCCGGTAGGGATGTAGTGGCCCGCACCCACGTTCTTCACCATGACCCGGAGTTTCAACAGCTCGCCCGGCTTTATGTCGGAGGGTGGTAAAATTTCCACTGTGGCGGCGTTTTTGAGCCTGTCCTCTGCCATCTTCTGTCTCTCCGGGTCCTGGGCGGGCGGGCCGAGGATGAGGCTGGTACCGCCGACGTAATAGTGTGTCCATATATGCGGCCTCTCTATACCCCCCACGTGCTTTGCTGCGGCAAACCCCGGGTTGTCCGGCCTCTCGGTAGCACCCGTGGCGGGCACCCCCGGTCTCTGCCGCATGTGGCAGTCCTGACAGTGCACGGCAGTCTCAGGGTCGCCTGTATTGTAGGGACCGAGCCGCCACTCCGTGTAGGTCTGTTCCACGGCCAGCCTGGTTCCCGCGTGAGAGACGTCGTGGCATGAGCCGCAGAATTCCGACCGTGTATGCAGCTCGGAAAATTCCGTCTTATGCTGTGTCTCGGGGCAGTTCTTGAAGGGTCCGCGCTTTGTCCCGAAGTCCATCTTCGCCGCGTCTCCGGGGTCAACTATAAAAGGGGCGTTGCCTATGCCGGTGGTGGCCTTTATGGAATGGCAGAAGTCGCAAAATATGTTTTCCTTACTTGCCTCAGCCGGCATTGCCGGTTGGCCGGTCTTCCACTCCCCGGAGGTGAAACCCACAGGATTGTGACAACGGACACAGGAGTCCAATGCCGCCTTCTCCATCTCGCCCTTGGCCTCCTTGAGGCCCTTTTGGTACAGGGCCTGAAACAGGGGGTCATACCACGCGTATGCGTGTGTTGAACCCTTCCACTGCGCGAATATGTCCGTGTGACATGTCCCGCATATCATTGGCACAAAGAACCTGCTCCCCGGCATTTCCCCCCGGCCTGTGATGGAACCGTCAGTAAGATTAGCCGGACGGTCACGTTTGGGCAGCTGCCAGCTCGGCGACCATTCCTGCGCGCAGAGTTTTGCCGTGAGACCCGCTAACACAAGCCCCGCAAGCACAAAATAAAGAACAGGTCTTCCCTTTATCTCAAACAGATTTCTAAGACGCCGCATAGTTTGTTGACCCTCACGTTTGTTCTTCATAAGCTGCAATCTGTGATAGACCCTAAAGAATCATTTTTATAACAAACTGCATGTAATTGCAACTTTTAATGATAACGAGGTTTCCGGGGAAGTAGCAAAAGAATACATAACGACGCCACGGATTGTCATTGCGAGCGAAGCGAAGCAATCCCGTATTTTCTTGTGGAATCGAATTATGAGATTGCCGCGTCGCTTTCGCTCCTCGCAATGACAGCTTTCTCTCCCATTTTTCAGCGGTGTCGTAATATATATAGCTGGAGCCCATCGTGCTTCATGGGCCTGTTGCGGGCCTATAACACCTCTTTCGCAGCCCCCTATATTTCATTTGAAATCCAGGAACAAAATGTTAGATACTATACATACTTTATTCATCTAACAACTTCAGTCTGGCCGGGAAGTATGGTTTGTATAGTGGAAACGTATAAGCGGCTACTGTGTGTCAAGTGGGCAGGTATAATATGAGTAATTCGATTTCGATAAAGGTACTGGGTACGGAAACCGTCTTACACGCACCCGCGTTCTACCGCACGCAGACGGGTTCAAACGGGGACGCGGTGCTTATAGACCCGGAGGGGCCGAACTGGATGGTGACAGGCGCGGCCGGGGCAGAGATTTTGGCGTCGTTTGACGGAACGAAGACGTTTGGTCAGGTCGTCGGCGAATATTCCGCCGGAAACGGCGTGGACATGGCGAAGGCGTGGCTTGACGTCCACACACTTACAAGAGACGCCCTCCGGCACGGATTCCTGTCCGGCTCCGTGTTTGACGTGACATCGTATGGGGGCAGGTATGCCCACCTTTCTTTAGACCGGCTGAGAGAGCTGTGGATACATACCAACAATTCATGCAATCTTTCGTGCACCCACTGCCTGGTCGATTCCTCACCCTCAGGGGATAAGGGACTTTCAACCGGGACGATAATGCGCGTCATGGACGAGGCCCGTGAACTTGGCGTCAGACAATTCTATTTCACCGGAGGTGAACCCTTTCTAAGACAGGACATTTTTGAACTCATTGAACACGTACTTGGACATGACGATTCCACGCTCACCATACTCACAAACGGGACGGTACTCGATGAGAGGAAACTGAAAAGACTCCAAAAATTCCCGGTCTCCCGCCTGCGTTTGCAGGTCAGTCTCGACGGCTCATGCCCGGAGATAAACGACCCCATCAGGGGCGAGGGCAGTTTTCACAGGATTATTGATAATATCAAGCGGACGGTTGAGAGCGGCCTGAGTATCACGGTCTCGACGGTAATAGCGCCGAGCAACGCGGAGGACGTCTGGCAGGTCACAAAGCTGCTGGCGGAGCTGGGCGTGCGCAATCACCACCTGCTGTTCATGCATCACAGGGGACGGGTGTTGGAAGACATGGATACTTCCCGACCGGTACCCGCATCAAAACTCATCGAATCCATAAGAAAGGCCAAAAAGGTTGCACTTGAGACCGGGATAATAATTGATAACCTGTCTTTTATTCGAATGCGAGTGGATTCGCCGGCCTTTACCCGTTACGACCTGAGTAACGCATGCTGGGATAGTCTCTGCCTGTACTCCGATGGAGAGGTGTATCCGTCCGCCGCCCTTGCGGGTTACCGTGGCCTGTCATGTGGAGATATAAACGAAAATACCTTAAAGGAGATATGGAAAAAATCCCTCATTTGTAGGCAGTTCAGGCAGGCTACCCTGCGTGATAAACCCGTCTGCGCAGAATGCCACCTGAGATTTATATGCGGGGGCGGCGACATAGAACATTCATATCTCTACTCCGGCCGGAACGGGGACAGAGACAGCCTTTCCATTTCTCTTTCAAAAATGGACCCCTACTGTGAGCTGTACAAGGCGCTGATACTCGATACCATGCACGACCTTTCAGACGCAGCCAGGGCGACGGCTGTTAATGACAAGTCCGGCTTTAACGCGCCTGTTGTGTTCAGGGGTATGGGGGAAGGCGCGGCCTCGTGCAATGAAGGCGGGTGCGAGGGAAATGATAATGATGATGGTAACAGTGGCAGCGGCGGGGGCAGCGGCAAAAAATTTCAGGTGAGGACGCTCAGTTCAAATTGCGTGCTTTCTATAGGCCCTGACGCGCCAAGACATGCGGTGCGCGAGTTCTACGCGCGTGCCGCTACGGACCCGGACGAGGGGCTCTGCTGTGCCCAGGTTTTTTCCGCCGATGACGTGGCTCATATACCGAAGGGGGTACTTGAACGGGCCTATGGATGCGGAGGCCCGGTCGGCGTGGCAGGGATAGCCGGGGGGGAGAAGGTCCTGGACCTCGGTTCAGGGGCCGGCATAGACTGCTTCATGGCGGCAAAACAGGTTGGGCGGAGCGGAAAGGTAATCGGCGTGGACATGACAGACGAGATGCTGGATACCGCCAACAGTTTCAAGGCTGAAGTGGCAAGGAATCTGGGTTATGACGTGATAGAGTTCAGGAAGGGGTTTTTGGAAGAAATCCCCGTCGAGTCAGGGTACGTGGACGTAATACTCTCGAACTGTGTGATAAACCTCTCGCCGGATAAAAAGCAGGTCTTCCGCGAGATGTGGAGGGTGCTCAGGGACCATGGCCGGATTGTGGTGTCGGACATAGTTTGCGACAGGAAAATCCCCGAACGCCTGCGCGCAGACAGGCTGTTGTGGGGACAGTGTCTTAGCGGGGCCCTTACGGAGGAAGAATTTCTGTGCTTTCTCGAACAGGCCGGTTTCTATGGCACCCAGATACTTTCCAAGACCTTTTGGAAGGAGGTGGAGGGTTACAGGTTCTTCTCTGTGACGGCAAGGGGCTACAAATACGAAAAGCGGGCGGAGTGCGCGTATCAGGGCCATAGGGCCGTTTACCTCGGCCCCCAGAAGGCGGTCATAGATGAAGAGGGCCATCTCTTTCCCAGGGGTGAGGAGGTAGCGGTCTGCACGGATACCGCGGAGAAACTCAGGCAGCCCCCGTACTCAGGCCGTTTCGTTATTATTGATCCAACGGACAATGCCCCCCTCGATTTTGTCTGCGAACAAGATTCGGATAGCAAGTGCTGTGGATAAAAAAGACACAAAAATCCCTTACGTGTGTATTCTGGGCCTATGTGCGGCATTTCTAGGCGGCCTGCAGTTGTATCAGGCCGTGGCCCGGGGCGTCGAGGTAGACCCCATGGAGATACTTTCAGTCTTGCCTGAAGACGCTATTAGGTCGATAGATAACCCCAAATTCGTCTCTGGTGAAAAGGCAGATAAGCAGATGAGAGAAGACGAGCCGGTAATCGGCCTGAAGATGAACAGTGAGATGAAGGCGTATCCCCTCTACGTCTTGAGTGCTCACGAGATAGTAAATGATGTTATTGCAGAGAAACATATTGCCGTCACCTGGTGACCGCTGTGCTTTACGGGTGTGGTCTACATCCGTGACAGAGTAAATGGTGAACCCCTTGAGTTTGGTGTCTCTGGCAAACTCTGGATGAATGCACTGCTCATGTACGACCGGCAGACCCACTCCCTGTGGAGCCATATTACAGGCGAGGCCATCGATGGCACATTAAAAGGAGAGGTCTTGAAATCATTGCCATCTACACATACCACCTGGAGGGAGTGGAAACAGGCAAATCCCTCAACGGTAGTGTTGTCAAAAGGCGGCTTTTTGGGGAGAAAATATGATATCGACCCCTACCAGGACTATTATGCCGATGATAAGAGGGTCGGAATGGTACCCCTGCGGCATCCAGATGAGAGAATACACCCTAAGGAACACGTGGTGGGGGTCAAGATTGGTCCAGCGGCCAGGGCCTATCCATTTTCATACCTGGATAAATCCCCAGTGGTCAACGATGAGGTATATGACAGGAGGCTTGTAGTAGTCTTTTCGAGGAAAAGCAAGACAGCCACCGTCTTCGATAGAACACTAGGAGAAGAAATCCTAACCTTCAAAGAGAGGGGAAATTCAGCTTCAGGCGAGTTGTTAATTGCGGATAACGAAACGAGCAGCCTATGGCATGGCCTTACGGGGGAGGCGGTAGAGGGTGAACTCAAGGGTCAAAGGCTGGAGCGGATACCCAATATGGTATCTTTCTGGTTTGCGTGGAAGGACTATTTCCCAAATACAACAATATTTCAGGATGAGAGATAGGCGATGGCGATAGGAAATGTCCTTATGATATTTGTGAAATACCCGGAGCCCGGAAAGGTGAAAACCCGCCTTGCCGGGACACTCGGCAAGGAAGCGGCCGCCCGCCTGTACAGGCGCATGGCCGGGGATATTATCCATCGCCTCAAAGGGTGCGGACAATATGAGACGGTTATATTCTTTGACCCGCCCGAAAGGGCCTCAGACGTGCGGGACTGGCTGGGCGACGACCAATGCTATATTCAACAGTCGGGAGGAGATTTGGGTGAGAGGCTATCTAACGCCTTTCGTACCGTCTTCAACTCTGGTGCCGGACGGGCCGTAGTGGTCGGCACTGACTGCCCGGACGTCACACAGGACATTGTTACCAGAGCCCTTCAGCATCTTCGGGAAAAAGACGTGGTAATCGGCCCGGCCGAAGACGGCGGATATTACCTGCTGGGGCTTTCGAGTCATGCACCCGGAACATTCGACTCGATAGACTGGAGTACCGGCAGGGTCTTTCAACAAACAACGGAAAAGATAAAACAACAGGGCCTGTCGTTCGTAACCCTGGAGCCGCTGAAGGACCTGGATGAGTTCTCGGACATATCCCCAGCTCATCTTCATCTGTTGAAACAAAGGACGTAAGAGAGAAAAACCTTGATGGTAATTCTCCTTAGAAATATTGTTGCCGCGCTGCTTTTTACGTCCTGTTGCTATGGTGAACCAGGTAGTTCAGGGGGCACTATATCCATCTCCGGTTCCACAACCTGCCTCCCGGTTGTCAGTAGGGCCGCCGAGGAGTTTATGCAAAAACACCCACAGGTAACGATAACGGTATCTCCTGGTGGCTCTGGGGTTGGCGTAAGCGCTTTGGCCAAGGGGGCAGTCGACATCGGTATGACATCCAGAGACATTAGTGAAAAGGAGCAAAGAGAATACCGGGAAGTAGACTTCTTTCTCACACCCTTTGCCCGTGATGCGGTGGTCCCGGTAGTATCCTCAGAGGTCTATGAGGCGGGGATAACCCATCTATCCGTATCCCAAATCGGGGATATTTACAGTGGACAGTTAAAGAACTGGAAAGACCTTGGAGGCCCTGACAGGGGAATCCTGGTAGTGGACAAGGAGTCTGATAGGGGGACCAGACACGTCTTTATGCAGGCCATCTTTGGCGATAAATATGCAGCCCCAGGAGCTACTATAGTAACAGGCCCTAACGATGATATGCAGATGGCCGTTGCCACTAGCGGTGCGGCAATCGGGTTTCTTTCCCACGCATGGATAAACGCCAACGTAAGAGGTCTGGGAATCAAAGTGGGGGAAGAGGTAATCTATCCCACAACTGCCGATGTCAGAGGCGGACATTTCCCCATATCCCGAAATCTCTCCTTTGTTACAGATGGCCCGCCAAAGGGAATGGCCAAAGAATTCATGGACTTTGTTCTAAGCCCTAAGGGGTTTAGGATAATCGTCGGTGCGAATCTTGTACCTCTAGAATAAAACCTCTCTCCGGTACAACACACTCCAGATTAAGACAGCATATAGACGCTGCATTCTTGTATTGCACTGTTGCAATTTTCAAAAAGTGCAATATTAAGTCCTCATGAAGAAATATAAATTGTGATTGGCATAATGGAATAAAGGGGTGGTTGCATGGACAACAAGGCACAGCTTCTACATAGGAAAAGGTACGGGATAAGGACAAATAGAAGGGTCCGTACATGTCTGATGTGCGGAAAGGGATTTAGGAGTGAAAGCCCTCATAATCGTAGGTGTTACCACTGTAATAACCGCGTAGAGCAAGCCAGGGAGAGTTCGTATTATGAGCCGAACATTTATTCTATTGAAGGAGATAAGAGAATAGATTCTTTCAGTACTGACCAGGGGTGAGGTCGCTTCTCTGCGAATGGTCTTTTGTGATTGTTGCAAAACTTGATTTTGTTGAGTCCATGTCCTCTCACCGGCCTTACCGCCCGGCCCTCGGTATAGACAAGGCATTGGAGGAAATCCAGCAAAACAGGGGAGTTCTTTATGACTCTAATGTGGTGGATGCCTGCGTGAGACTTTTTACCATGAAAGGGTTTAGGTTCGAATAAGAGACCTCTGTAAAAGCATTTAAGCTGCTACGTGTTTCTTGCATTTGTAATGGCCTGGATAATTTCCTTATAGAAGGGAGAGTTGAATTGCATTAAGTACAAAAAGGCTGTCCCGTGATGTCGGATTTAACAATCTTTTACTAGGAGACTAATCATGAAGCTAAAACCTTTATTTATTCCAATTTTACTTCTGGGTTTTTTCTTTCTTTTTGTCCTATCCTGTGCTAAACGTGAGGAGCCAAGAGCGGTTTTTGTTGCACCACGTGCCCCAGCAGCGGACGGAAAGGCACTGTGGAGTTACATCACAAAAGACTCGCCTTACACTGAATATCAGTTCTGGCCCGGCAAGACGGCACTTTATAAGGGTACTATGCCCCATGGGGCCCTGTTAAACCTCTATGTAAATAACAAGGCTCTTAGGGCAATAAATAGGGCCATAAAGAGGAAGGCTGGAGTCATAGCCATGCCCAATGGCTCCATCATAGTCAAAGAGAACTACAAGCCTGACAAGACCCTTGCCGCTATTACTGTGATGTACAAGGTGGCCGGCTACAATCCTGAGGCCAGCAACTGGTTCTGGGCCAAATACTCCCCGAAGGGTGAGATAGCGATGGGGGGAAAGGCAGCAGGCAAGGTGCCCATGTGTATCGAGTGCCACGGAATGAAAAAGGCAAACGGTTACATAATGACTGAACATCCGGGATGAGGAAAACAAAGGACTTACTATTACTGGGAGACTAACATATGAAACCAAGGTCATTGTTCATGTCATTTCTGCTTCTGGGGTTTTTATTTCTTCTTGTAACCTCTTGCGCCGTTAAAGGTGTACAGAAAAAGGTTGTGGTTGCACCCGGCGCTCCGGCGCCCAACGCGGAGGCGCTCTGGAAGTACATCACGAAGGACTCACCTTATACGACGTGGCAGTTCTGGCCGGGTAAGGAGGCGTTTTATAATGGTACCGCGCCTCATGGGGCCCTTCTGACCCTGTACGTCAATTTTGAGGCGCTCGATTCGGCAATACGGCAGGCCAAAATCATGGCTAACGGCTCCATCCTGGTCAAGGAGAACTATCTGCCCAACAAGAAGTTATTATCCATTACGGTAATGTACAAGGTAGAGGGCTGTGATGCTGATTGTGGCGACTGGTTCTGGGCGAAATACACCCCGAAGGGCAGGGCATTGATCTCAGGCTCCCCTCCCATGTGCATAAAATGCCATAGAGAGAGGAAACACAACGACTATATAATGACCGAGAATACCGGGTAAGTTGAAGGACGCGCCTGTGTATCGGTAAAATGATACCGGGCGCCCTGTCCGCGCGAATCTCAGAAAGGAAGGTCGATAAGCAGGAGGCCGTGAAGTAAACAGAAGAAACATTTGAGAAAGAGACAGTAAAACTGCCGGAACGTCGCTCAGGGGGCGCAGACGACTGGTTTGAGTGGGTGCCGCGCTGAGGTCCCGCGGCACGAGTCCTGTCGCAGAAGCGGTCTCCCAAATTATCAACCTGCCGGAAAGCATGCCGAATTGACCTGAAGTACGCTAAAGTTATTGACAAAAGGCCGTTTGTGTAGTATTTGATGGGGCTTTTTCGTAATCGTAATAAACGCTTTATTTGTATGTGTAGTAGCTATGGCAAGAAAGACGACAAAGACGACAAAGAAACTCGGTACGGTTTGCATCGTAGGGCCCGGCCTGATAGGCGGCTCTATTGGGCTCGGCCTCAAGAAAAGGAGGCTTGCCGGAACCGTAATAGGTGTAGGCCATCGACGGGTATCCCTGACGAAGGCCGTAAAGATGGGCGCCGTTGACCGTACCACGCAGGATATAGGGAAGGGCGTATGTGATGCGGACATAGTAATCCTGTGTACGTCAGTACGGCTGATTCCCGAGATGGCCGCTGCGGCCATCCCTGCCATGAAGCACGGGGCCGTTTTAACAGATGTGGGCAGCACGAAGGGACAGATAGTAGAGCTAATCGAGGGTATGGCAGAAGAAGAAGGCGTAGAGTTCATCGGCGGCCACCCTGTCGCCGGCTCTGAGCAGAGGGGAGTGGCGGCGGCAAGAGCCGGCCTGTTCGAGGGGGCCGTCTGCATACTGACGCCCACCGGCCAGCACGCACGCGCCCTCCGGAAGATAAAATCCCTGTGGCGCGGGCTGGGTGCCAGGGTACACGTTATGACCCCGGACGAACACGACCGCACGCTTGCAGCGACGAGCCACCTGCCGCTTCTCCTGGCCGCCTCCCTGGCTAACACGGTGGATGAAAAGAAATTACCATACTGCGGGCCCGGAGTCCGCGACATGACGAGGATTGCGTCAAGCGACCCCGAGCTGTGGCGCGACATATTACTCCAGAACCGCCATGAGGTTTTGGGCGTATTGAACGTGTTCCAAAAGGAGCTGGACTCTCTAAAATCCGCAATAGACGGAAGATGGTCACGGGTACTGTCCGCCAAGCTTATGCGTGCCAAACGCCTGAGAGATAAGATCGCGCATAAGGTTAAATAACTCTAATGACACATACCAGGATAGAGATATTTCAGAAACCGGAACTGCCGGACCACGCGGGCGAAGAAATCCTCGCTGAAATTCACTCGCTGGGCATCCAGACAATAGAGCAGGTGAGGACAAAGGACATATATCTTATTGAAGGCGAGCTTTCTGATAGAGACATAGAGAAGATATGTACGGAATTGCTCGCCGACGTTGTTGTCCAGGACTACGCCTTCAATTCACACCGCCCGTCACCCGGGAAGGAAGCCGGGCACACCATTGAGGTGGTCAGAAAGCCGGGGGTTATGGACCCCGTCGAGTTTACGGCCATAAGGGGAATAAAGGACCTGGGACTTGAGGTTAAATCCCTGAAGAGGACCAGGCAGTATGGGCTCAAGGGCAGGCTGACCGGAGAGGAATTGAGTGATATAGCTGCCAGGATACTCTCGAACAGCACTATCGAGGACGTGTTCATTGATTCAAAGGAGATACCACATACCAGACCGCCCCGCGATTATGTGTTTAAGAAGATAAGCGTTCCGTTGCTCGGCGCCTCTCCTGAGGCGCTGGTTGAGATGAGTAGACAAAGACAGCTGTATCTGAGTCTTGAAGAGATGTTGTCTGTTCAGGAATATTTTAAAGAAGCCGGCAGGGAACCCACCGACATTGAACTGGAGACCATCGCGCAGACCTGGTCCGAGCACTGCATGCACAAGACCCTTCGCGGGCTGGTGGAGTATAACGGTGAAATTATAGACAATCTGCTTAAAGAGACCATAATGAAGGCCACACGTGAGCTGCGCAAGCCCTGGTGCATGAGCGTGTTTGAGGACAACGCGGGTATCATAGAGTTCAACAAGGATTATGGTGTTTGTTTTAAGGTGGAGACCCACAATCATCCGTCAGCCATAGAACCTTATGGCGGGGCAAGCACGGGTATAGGCGGGGTTATACGGGACATACTGGGCTGCGGCCTTGGTGCTAAACCCATTATGAATACGGACGTTTTTTGCTTTGGACCGCCGGACATGCCTTACGACCGGGTACCCGGAGGCGCCCTGCATCCAAGGCGTGTCTTTAAGGGCGTAGTCCGGGGTGTCAGGGATTACGGGAACCGGATGGGCATCCCTACGGCAAACGGAGCCATCTTCTTTGACGAAAGGTATGTTGGCAATCCACTGGTCTTCTGTGGCAATGTGGGTCTCATACCCAGGGAAAGGTGCGAAAAAAGGGTGCTGGCGGGCGACCTGATAGTGCTGGTAGGCGGCCGGACCGGCAGAGACGGCATACACGGCGCCACTTTCTCCTCTGTAGAGCTTACAGATGAATCCGACACCGTCTCAAGCGGTGCTGTTCAGATAGGTAACCCGATTACGGAAAAGAAGACAACCGATTTGCTGCTTGAGGCGCGAGACAGGGGTCTCTTCCGTTCCATAACCGACTGTGGCGCGGGCGGCCTGTCGTCTGCGGTAGGAGAGATGGGTAAAGACCTGGGTGCGGTCGTTGACCTTGACACGGTCCCGATTAAGTACCGGGGGCTTTCGTACTGGGAGATATGGGTCTCAGAGGCGCAGGAGAGGATGGTGCTTGCCGTACCGCCACAGAACGCCGAGAGGCTTATCAGCCTTTTTGATTCGGAAGACGTGGAAGCCACCGTGATTGGAAGCTTTTCCAGCGATATGACGCTTACACTCAGGTATGAGGGTAAGGTCGTGGGAGAACTGGATATGGAATTCCTGCACGAGGGGCTTCCTCGTGTGGTACGAAAGGCTGAGTGGACGCCGGAACGTCATCCGGAACCTGACCTGCCTGAGAAAAACGACTATACGGAAGATCTTTTAAAGATATTGTCCTCGTGGAACGTTTGCAGTAAGGAGTCTGTTATCAGAGAGTACGACCACGAGGTGCAGGGGGGGTGTGTGCTTAAACCCCTTCAGGGTGTCAGGAACGACGGGCCGGGAGACGCCACCATCGTTACGCCCATTCTGGGTTCAAATCGCGGCGTAATTGTCTCTTGCGGCATGAACCCTAAATACGGCGACATAGACCCCTACCACATGGCCGCCTGTGCGATAGACGAGGCCCTGAGACAGATAATATCTGTGGGCGGCGACCTCAAGACGACAGCCCTGCTGGACAATTTCTGCTGGGGTAATACCCAGCTGCCCGATAGACTTGGAGGGCTTGTAAGAGCGGCACAAGCCTGTTATCATATGGCCCTTTATTTCGGGACGCCGTTTATCTCAGGAAAGGACAGCTTAAACAACGAGTTCAGCGCGGGTGGTGATACTATCTGCATACCGCCGACATTACTCATATCGGCCATATCCGTAATGGAAGACGTGAGGAAGGCGGTATCTATGGACGCGAAGACGCCCGGCGACCTTATAATTATGGTTGGGCCGACGAGGGCGGAACTGGGCGGTTCCCACTATTACCACATACACGGCCATGTTGGTAACGAAGTTCCGCGTGTAGACACGCACAAGGCGAAGAATATCATGGACGCCCTTTCAAAGGCGTCCGGGAAGGGACTTGTCAGGGCGTGCCATGACTGTTCAGAGGGAGGTCTTGCGGTTGCGGCGGCGGAGATGAGCTTCGCTGGCGGGCTTGGCATGGAACTGAACGTAAAAGGGGTGCCTGCGGAGGGTGGTGCGATGAGAGATGATACCATCCTCTTTTCCGAGTCACCCTCGCGGTTCGTGGTAGAGGTGAGTCCGGAGAACTATGAGGCCTTTAAGCGTGTTATGAAGGCCGTGCCCTGCGGTTTCATAGGCAAGGTAAGGGGCGATACGGTCTTTATTGTAAGAGGTTCGCGCGGAAGGCCAGTAATCTATACCGACATACATCGTCTTAAGGAGGCGTGGCAGGCGCCGCTGAGACGGTAATCAATAAATGGTAAGGTTTTTGTAAAGGTCTGTTTGATTTGCAGGTGACGATAGAGACGGTTTTTTGCCTGACAGGCGCGGTATCGGAGGTGCCTGTCCGGCGGCCGGAGTAGTTAAGTAAGGTGTTTTCAAAGGTTACAAGGCGATCAACTGATGGAGAAAAAATGGCAAACAAAGTCCCAAGCGACATAGAGATAGCACAGGCGGCAAAGCTTAAGCCCATTCAAGAGATAGCCGGTTCACTGGGGATACAAGATGACGAGCTGGAGTTCTACGGGAAGTATAAGGCCAAGATAAATCTGAGTATCCTGAAAAGGCTGGAAAAGAAACCCAACGGGAAGTATATAGACGTAACCGCTATAACGCCCACGCCGCTGGGCGAGGGCAAGACTACCACCACTGTCGGCCTGGGCATGGCCATGAACAGGATAGGCAAAAAGACCATAATCGCCATAAGGCAGCCTTCACTGGGACCCGTCTTTGGAATAAAAGGCGGTGCCGCCGGTGGCGGTTATTCTCAGATAGTGCCCATGGAGGATTTCAACCTCCATCTGACGGGCGATAATCACGCCGTATCCGTCTCTCACAACCTCCTCAGCGCCTTTATTGACAATCACCTGATGCACGGCAATAAGATGGGCATAGACCCGTATAGCATAACCTGGCCCAGGGTGGTTGACATAAGTGACCGCGCGCTCAGGCACATAATAATAGGCCTCGGCGGCAAGCTGAACGGCGTGCCCAGGGAGGC
The DNA here is from genome assembly GCA_024451685.1 of Candidatus Bathyanammoxibius amoris. Taxonomy (NCBI): domain Bacteria; kingdom Pseudomonadati; phylum Planctomycetota; class Candidatus Brocadiia; order Candidatus Brocadiales; family Candidatus Bathyanammoxibiaceae; genus Candidatus Bathyanammoxibius; species Candidatus Bathyanammoxibius amoris. The sequence goes on from JAMXCW010000003.1 coordinate 69,523, forward strand.
AGGTTTCGAGATCTGTGTCGCATCCGAGGTGATGGCCATACTGGCCCTTGCCACTGACCTCAAAGACCTGAGGCAGAGGATGGGCAGGATAGTCATCGGGAGCACCCGTGACGGAAAACCCGTTTCGGCGGAAGACCTGAAGTGCGCCGGAGCGATGACTGTGTTGATGAAGGACGCGCTTAACCCCAACCTGCTCCAGACCGTCGAGAACACGCCCGCGTTCGTACACAGCGGCCCGTTCGGCAACATCGCACACGGCAACAGTTCCATCGTGGCCGACCAGGTGGCGCTCAAGTGCGCCGATTATGTGGTGACCGAAAGCGGGTTTGGCGCCGACCTCGGCGCGGAGAAGTTTATGAACATAAAGTGCCGCTATTCGGGCCTCACGCCGAACGCCGCCGTTATCGTGGTTACCATCCGGGCGATGAAGATGCACGGCGGTGTGGGCAAGATAGTGGCCGGAAAACCCCTGCCGGACGAACTCCTCAGGGAAAACGTGCCGGCGGTCGAGAAGGGCTGCGAGAACCTTGTCAAGATGATAGAGACCATGAAGGGCTTCGGGGTGCCCGTAGTGGTGGCGGTAAACGCATTCCACACGGATAAAAAGTCGGAGATAGAGGCCGTGAAGGCGATATCGAGGGAGCACGGTGCCGAAGACGCCGTTGAGTCAAACCACTGGGCGGAGGGCGGAGCCGGCGCGGAGGAACTGGCCAAGGCAGTAGTCGCCGCCGCTGAAAAACCCTCGAATTTCAAGTTCCTCTACCCCCTGGACGCGAGCATTGAGGAGAAGATGGAGACCATCGCCACAAAGGTATACGGTGCTGACGGTATAGACATTATGCCCGCGGCGAAGAAGAAGATAAAACTGTATAACGGGTGGGGAACGGAGTATACCCATATGCCCATATGTATGGCAAAGACCCACCTGTCGCTGTCACATAATCCGGCGCTCCTTGGCAGGCCCAACGGCTTCCGCGTGCCTATCCGTGACATAAAGGCCTCCGTCGGCGCGGGCTTCCTCTACGCGCTTCTTGGCGATATGAGGACCATGCCCGGTCTCCCGTCCAAACCAGCCGGAGAGAACGTCGACATCGACCTGAAAACTGGCAAGATAACCGGCCTGTTCTAGACCATTCATACACAAACCATCCGTTGTTGATTAACGGCAGGGGCGGAGTTACCCCGCCCCTGCGTCATTGCCGGTACCACCTGTATACCCGATAAACCCTCAAGAAGAAATTCGTTTGAAAAAATGGCGGTTCATGGTATATTTAAGATTTAACGTACCGCCCTGAAAGGGCTGTCAGAAAAGGTCTTACGTTGCATGTCAAAGGTAAAGGCCCTGGTACTTCGCGCGGCCGGAACTAACTGCGATCTGGAAACGGAGCACGCCCTTAAGAAAGCCGGGGCAGAGACCCAGCGTGTCCATATAAATAGGATCCTTGAGAAGAAGGACGAGATACTCCGCGACTACCATATATTAGTCCTGCCGGGCGGGTTTACCTACGGCGACGATATAGCAGCGGGAAAGATTTTGGCCAATCTCCTCCGGTTCCACCTGGAGGAGAACGTGAAGGAGTTTGTCCGGGACGGGAAACTTATCCTGGGCATCTGCAACGGATTTCAGGCCCTTGTGAAAGGTCGCCTGCTGCCTGCCCTGGATGGCGGCGGCGCACAGGAAGCGACCCTTACGTTTAACGATTCAAACAAGTTTGAGACCCGGTGGATATACCTCAGGGCCTGCTCCGGGAAATCGGTGTACGTAGAGGAGGGAGAGGTACTCTACCTCCCCGTTGCCCATGCGGAAGGCAAGTTTGTCACAAGGGATGATGAGACGCTTGAGAGATTGAAGGGTTCCTCTCAGATAATCTTTAAGTATGTAAATGAAAAAGGGGAGAGTGCAGGGTACCCCTGCAACCCTAACGGGTCTGTGGATTGTATAGCAGGGGTGTGTGACCCGACCGGGCGCATAATGGGGATGATGCCCCATCCGGAGCGGTACGTAGAACCCGCACAACATCCCCACTGGCAGAGAGTGGGCCTTGAGAAGGAGCCTCACGGAACGCAGATATTTAGAAACGCGGTAAAATACGTCAGAAAAAACATTCTATAAAGGAAAAGCACGCAAGGATGAAGAAGGAGATACTAACCAAGGAACCACCGATTGTCCTGGAGACGCTCCAGAAAGAACTTGCCTCTTATGACCGCAAGATTACGTCCGGGGACCTGATAAACCTTCTGCAGAAGACGCAGGACGCTTACGGCTATCTCCCCAGAGAGGCCCTTGAGTACATGTCCGGAGAGACCGCCATCCCCATGGCGCGGATGTTCGGGGTAGCGACGTTTTACACCCAGTTCTCGTTCACACCCAAGGGTAAGTATACCGTCAAGGTCTGTACGGGTACGGCCTGTCACGTCCGGGGTTCTGACAAGGTTTTGGAGGAAATGGAGCGCAGCCTCGAAGTAAAGGAAGGTGAAACCAGCAAAGACTTGAAATTCACCTTGCAGTCTGTTGCCTGCGTCGGCACCTGTGCCGTGGGGCCGGTGGTGGTAGTGGGTACCAGCGTCAAAAGCGGAGGGTCATGTTGTGATTCGCCGCTTGGACAAAAGGTGGCGCTCGGCGATAAGTTCTACGGGCAGGTTGCACCTGAAAAGGTGGAAGAGATACTGGAGAACTACAGAGAGGCGTAGCAGATGGAAAGACTTGATTCCATAGAAGCACTCCAACAATTAAGGGACAGACTCAAGAAGGAAGAAGAAGCCGACAAGAGGCCCACGGTGGTAGTCTGCGGCGGGACGGGTTGTGAAACCTTCGGCGGTCACGCCCTCTTTAGCGCCTTCGAAGACCTGGTCGAGAAGCGCCAGCTCCACGACAGGGTCAGGGTGAAAAAGACAGGATGTCAGGGCCTCTGCGAGAGGGGTCCTCTGGTTAATGTCTGGCCTAACAACATATTCTACCAGAAGGTAAAGGAGCAGGACGCCACCCGGATACTTGAAGAGACGGTCCTTGAGGGTGGTGTTATTCAGAAACTACTTTATACCGACCCCGACACAGGCCAGAAGGTCGTATATCAACAAGACATACCTTTCTACAAGAAGCAGGTACGGATAGTATTGAAACTTAACGGCGTTGTCGACCCCACGAATATTGAGGACTACATCCTCTTAGGCGGCTACGCCTCATTGGCAAAGGCGCTGACAAAGTGTTCGCCGGATGAAGTGATTAAAGAGATAACGGATTCCGGCCTCAAGGGCAGGGGCGGTGCCGGGTTCAGTACCGGAACGAAATGGGGATTCGTCCGAAACGCCCCCGGAGACAAGAAGTATATTATATGCAACGGTGACGAGGGTGACCCCGGGGCCTTCATGGACAGGTCTGTACTGGAAGGCAATCCGCATTCCGTAATCGAGGGGATGCTGATAGCGGCCCACGCCATCGGCGCGCAGGAGGGCTTCTTCTACGTACGCGCCGAGTATCCACTCGCGGTTAACAACATTGGAATAGCCATACAACAGGCCAATGAGCTGGGCCTGCTGGGCAAGAATATACTTGGCTCAGAGCTGAGCGTCGACTTAAAGATAAAGAAAGGCGCCGGTGCGTTTGTCTGTGGTGAGGAAACGGCACTGATAGCCTCTATAGAGGGCAAGAGAGGCATGCCTCGCACGCGCCCGCCCTTCCCGGCGGTCTCGGGGCTGTGGGGAAGGCCCACCTGCATAAACAACGTGGAGACGCTTGCCAACATCCCTGCAATAATTGAAAACGGTGCGCAATGGTTTAGCGGCATCGGGACGGAAGGCAGCAAAGGTACGAAGATATTTGCCATGGCGGGTAACGTGAGAAACACAGGTTTGGTGGAGGTCCCCATGGGCACCACCTTGAGGGAGATTATCTTTGACATAGGCGGCGGCATCGCCCGCAAGAGGGGTTTCAAGGCCGCGCAGATTGGCGGTCCGTCGGGCGGATGTATACCCATGGAGCATCTGGACACACCGATTGATTACGGTTCCCTTCAAAAGGTGGGGGCCATAATGGGCTCAGGGGGCCTGATTGTCATGGATGAAAAGATGTCCATGCCGGGGATGGCCAGATATTTTATGAATTTCATACAGGACGAGTCCTGCGGAAAATGTGTACCCTGCAGAGTGGGCACCAGAAGGATGCTGGAAATCCTTAACCGTATTAACGATGGAAACGGAAGGGATGGAGACGTGGAGTTACTGGAAGAACTCGGTACTCAGGTAAAAGACACGTCCCTGTGCGGTCTGGGACAGACCGGCCCGAACCCCGTCCTGGCGACGATAAGGTATTTCAGGCATGAGTATGACGCCTTGATTAAGGGTGAGGATCTTGAGAAGGCCGAAAAAGCGCCGGTAGTCTCAAAGGAATAGCGATGAAGACCATTTCAATAGCGGGTACCGGCAGTGAAGCCGGCAAGACGACCGTTGGAGTCTTTATTATAAAAGCGTTAGAGAACGTCTGCGCGCTGAAGGTCACCGTCCGGCATGAAGGCTCATGTCCCATAGAAAAAGACAGTTCCTGCAACGGTTGTTCTTCCGAGGAAGGCTCGCTGTTTACGATAATTACCGACGAAGAGGTTCTTGGAGAGCCGGGCAAGGACACAGCCAGGTATATTGAGGCGGGGGCCAAAAAGGTAGTATGGCTTCAGACCGAGTTGGATTGTGCCGGAGAGGGTATACGAAAGTCCCTGAACGTATTTGATAACGGAGACAGCATACTGATAGAGGGGAACAGATTTGCCGCCGTCGGAGAGGCGGACCTGGCGATAATGGTTGTCCCTTCCGATTTGAGAAAGATAAAGCGCTCGGCGAGTGAAGTGTTAGAGAAGATAGACGTCTTCGTTATAAACAGGCGGCGCGGCACCCCGGAAGAGACCATTAAATCCACAAAGTCGCGCTTGGTGTCCATGGGATGCAAGGCGCCTGTAATAGTTCTTGACCCGCATGAGCCGGAGCCGGGCGCACGTGACACGTTACTGGCCATGGTCAGAGGGGTCATTAGCCCGCCGGCCGGCGTGGCTGTGTAAGAGCCTTTTGTTCTTACACACATAAGCCGAGGGTGAGATGAAAAAGAGATGGACATACGATCCTCCTGACGGCGAACTTCTGGACCGTCTTGTCTACAACCTCCGCATCTCACCACTGCTTGCACGGCTGTTGGTCAACAGGGGGATAAACGACCCTGATTCAGCGCACGCCTTTCTTCAACCGAAGATGACCCACCTTTCAAACCCGCTCGAATGTCCGGAGATGGAAAAGGCTGCCAGGCGGCTGGTAAAGGCCGTGAAAGCGGGTGAGAAGATAGCCGTATACGGCGACTATGACGTGGACGGCGTTACCGGTACCGCACAGCTCCTGCTGTTTTTTGGTCTCCTCAAGGCCAATACGACCTGGTACATACCTCAAAGGATAGACGAAGGCTACGGGCTTAACCATGACGCGATAGAGAGATTGAAATCGGAAGGGGTTGACATAATAGTTACCGTGGATTGCGGTATTACATCCATAGCTGAGGCGGACAAAATTAGGGCTGAGGGTATAGACCTTATAATCACCGACCACCATGAGCCGGGAAGCGAACTTCCCGTTGCACTGGCCATAGTAAACCCAAAAGTGCCTGACTCCGGCTATGCGTTTAAGGAGTTTTCGGGCGCGGGTCTGGCCTTCAGGCTGTGCTGGGCCCTGGCGGAGGTTTTATCGCGTCAGAGAAAGGTTGCGCCGCAGTTCAGGGAGTTCTTGCTGGAGGCTATGGGATTGGCGGCGCTTGGCACCGTGGCGGATTCGGTCCCGCTTATGGGTGAAAACCGCGTCATCGTGAAGCATGGCCTTGAATTCCTTAGCAAATCCGCTCAGCCCGGAATCCAGGCGCTTAAGGAGGTTTCAAACCTCAGGGGCCCCAGGCTTACCACGAAGGACGTGGGGTTTATACTGGGCCCCAGACTGAACGCGGCGGGCAGGATGTGGGACGCCGCCTTCAGCCTGGAGTTGCTGACCACAGAGCATTCTGAGAAGGCAAAGAGGCTTGCGGTACACCTGGAAAGATACAACCGTGAGAGACAGAAGATACAGGCGGAGATGCTTGACTCTACCAGGGAGAAGATTGAAAACGAGATAGACCTTGACTCGACCAGAGTAATCGTCCTGGAGAGTGAATCCTGGCATCCGGGGGTAATCGGGATTGTCGCGTCGCGTTTGGTAGATGAGTTTTACAGGCCCGCGATTATGATAGCCATACGCGGGGACGAGGGGCTTGGCTCCGCCCGTTCAGTGCCTGGATTTCACCTTCCGGTGGCGCTGGAGGCGTCCAGGAGCAAACTTATATCTTTTGGTGGACATTCACAGGCCGCTGGGCTTAAAATAAAGAGAGAAGACGTGGGCGACTTTAGACACCTTGTGAACAAATATGCCTTTGCAGATATGAAGGAGGAAGACCTTCAACCCACGCTTCATACAGACGGCGAGCTGGCGTTCAGAGGTATTTCGGTTTCAGGAGTTAGGGAACTGGAACTCCTCGCGCCACACGGCGTGGGCAATCCTGAACCCGTTTTTGTAGCCAGAGACCTGCGGATAGTTGGTGAACCGTGCAGGGTAGGCGGCCAGTCCGGCCGGCACCTGAGCTTCTATCTGCGGCAGGGAGACGTTTCGTTCAGGGCCATAGCTTTCTCTATGGGAGAGATGCTGGCTCAGGCTAAGCAACATCCCGGGCCGGTATCTATCGTTTTTGCTCCTAAGATTTCATATTGGAGAGACGAGGCCGTGGAGCTTGAGATAAAAGACATTCGGTTCGATTAGCCTGTTGGGAAGGGGGTGAAACAAGATGACTATTGCACGGAAACTGAAGGACTACCTGGGTGAGAATAAGACAGAGTATAAGGTGAGCACGCACCAGGAGGTGTATACGGCTCAAGAAGTGGCGGCGAGCCTCCACGTCCCGGGTAAAGACGTTGTCAAGGTAGTGATAATCAAGACCGGGGACAAGTGCGTCATGGTGGTACTGCAGGCCGACCATAAAGTAAACGTTGACAGGGTGCGTACGGCGCTAAATGACCCGGAAGCACGGCTGGCGACGGAGGGGGAATTTAAGAACCTGTTCCCTGACTGTGACGTCGGGGCAATGCCGCCGTTCGGGAATCTGTATGACGTGGGAGTGTACGTGGACAAGTCCCTTGCCGAGGACGAGGATGTAATCTTCCAAGCTGGCAGTCACGTCGAGACTATCACAATGAAGTACGCCGATTTTGAGCGTCTGGTCGGTCCGGAGGTGGTTGATTTCGGAAAACATCTATAGGAGGATAAAATCTTATGGCGGAGAAGAAGCGCCTGACGGATTATGCCACCTGCGGGGGCTGAGCGGGCAAGATATCCATGGAATGCATGGAGGGTATACTGGCCGGCCTGCCGGATTTCTCCGGCGGTAAGTTACTTGTAGGCCCTAAAACCCTTGATGATGCCGGAGTGTTTCAGGTAAGCGGCGAGCTGGCGCTTGTACAGACACTCGATTTCTTCACACCCATAGTTGACGACCCCTACGACTACGGTCAGATAGCGGCCGCCAACGCCCTTAGCGATGTCTACGCCATGGGAGGGAAGCCTCTCACGGCCATGAACATCCTGACCTTTCCCGTGCGGGAGGTAGACACCTCTACCGTTGCGCGGATATTGAAAGGCGGGGCGGATAAGGTGCGCGAGGCGGGCGCCGTGATCGTCGGTGGTCATACCCTGCAGGATTCTGAGATAAAGTACGGACTCTCAGTCACCGGAACGGTCCATCCTGAAGGGATAGTGAAAAACTCCGGTGTGAGGCCGGGCGACGCAATCATCCTGACAAAACCCCTTGGGAGCGGGCTTATCATATCCGCCCTTAAGGCCGGTGAGGCCGATGACGCGGAAGTGGCGAAGATGGTTGCGGTGATGAAGAGCCTTAACGGGGCCGCCTCCGAGGTGATGGTTGAGGTGGGTGCGAGTGCCTGTACCGATATCACGGGCTTTGGCTTCATGGGCCATGCCTATGAGATGGCCACGATGAGCGGCGCGACGCTGTGCTTTTGGGCCAGTAAGGCCCCGTTGCTGCCGGGCTGCCAGCGACATGCAGAAATGGGTCTGATGCCGGGTGCATCAGTGCTTAACAAGGGATACCTTTCGGATAAATGCAAGCTTGAGGGGGACGTCTCGGAAGACCTGCTTGAGGTGCTCTTCGACTCCCAGACCTCGGGCGGCCTGCTGATAGCACTCCCCGCAAACAGGGCGGAGCTGTGCCTCAAGAGACTTAAGGAAGAGGGCGTTGAAGACGCCGCCGTGGTCGGTGAGGCGGTGGAAAAGGGGCAGCACCCGCTTGTAGTAAGACCTTGAAGGTCCCTCTGTGCACATTATGGTCATGGTTACGGTCATGATGATTATGGACGACAGACACCCATGCCATATCATGCCCCGCGCAGGGCATGCTCCGACGTACCGTGCCACTACTGAGGCCCTCGAAACCGAAGGCTCGACTACTACAAAAATAAGATATTTGAGTTGAGATTCTTGCGGAGGTCCGGCCCCGTGAAAAACGTATTAATGCGAAACGAGCTCAAGGTAATACCGTACATATTTATAACAGTCGTTTTTTTGTTCACCTGTCTGGAAACGGCATGCGGGGTCAGGGAAGACCTAAGTGGTTACAATGATGAGACGTATGCGCGGGAACGGACCAGGATGGTGGAGAGACAGATCAAGGCCAGGGGCGTTATTGACCCCCGTGTGATAAAGGCCATGCTGTTTGTACCCAGACATCAGTTTGTCCCCGAGAGACGCAGGGCGTACAGTTACCAGGACAGGCCCCTCCCCATAGGTTCCAGCCAGACCATCTCCCAGCCTTATATCGTGGCCTTGATGACAGAACTACTCGAGCTGGACGGTGCGGACGTTGTGTTAGAGATTGGCACGGGCTCCGGCTACCAGGCGGCCGTGCTCGCCGAGATAGTGAACAAGGTGTACACTATCGAAATAAAGGAGGAACTGGGACTCTTGGCCAGAGAGAGGCTTGCGGAGATGGGGTATACCAATATAGACGTCCGCATCGGGGACGGCTACAACGGACTCCCAGAGGAGGCCCCGTTTGACGGTATCATCGTTACTGCCGCGCCCGACCATATTCCCGCAGCCCTTACCAGACAGTTGAAGCCGGGGGGACGGATGGTCATTCCTGTCGGCACGGCGTACGAGGGCCAGTATTTGATACTGATAACAAGGAAAGAAGACGGGCAGCTGCAGAAAAAAATGATTATCCCCGTACTGTTTGTGCCGCTGTTAAGGGAGGAGTGATCAGGTTCACTTCCGGTACAAAACGGGATAAGATATTGTTAGGGAAGCATGCATGTGCCGGTGGCCCTGCCGGGCATGTCAGTATAAAATCTGTGTATCGTGAGTACGATGAAGTTATATTTTGTCTATTCTCTTCAATTTACGGCCATCCTCTTATGGGGTGTCTTCCTGTCGTCCTGCAGCCAGTACGTGGTCCCCAGAGACGTTGTAGGCCCCGCGTACATCGAGGTGAGCCCGCATGAGATTATAGCAAGCGGTGGGTCGTTCCAGACCATATGGGTTAAGGTGCTGGACGCTGGGCGTAATCCAGTTCCTGAGGTACAGGTTCATGCAAGAAGTGACACGCCGGCCCGGGTTATGGTAAGCCCGGAACGTTTATTGACAAACGGGGAAGGAGTAGCGGTGTTCACCGCGAGCGGAATAAGCCGTTTTCCGGGTACGGCTCACATCATCTTTGATGCTGAGGGGCTCTCTGCCAGCGTGAAAACTGATTTTCTTGTGTGGTAGATGGCTGGCCGGTTATCGCGATGTAGTTTCCCGGTTCAAGTCTTTTCGGAATAAATCAGGTCTCTTTGTGCGCGTACGTTCTCTGGCCTGCTCCTCACGCCAGCGCTGTATCTTCTCATGATGTCCTGAAAAAAGCACGTCAGGCACCTTCTGGCCCCTGAACTCTCTCGGTCTGGTGTATTGCGGGTGCTCCAGCAGATTATCGTTAAATGATTCAATCTCAGGCGAGTCTTCGTCGCCCAGTACCCCGGGTATCAGCCGTACCACCGAGTCAATCACTGCCATCGCGGGAACTTCGCCCCCGCTCAGTATATAATCACCGATAGATATCTCCAGGAAGTCAAAGCCCTGCCTTATCCTCTCGTCAAACCCCTCGTAGTGTCCGCAGACCAGCATGAGCCGGGTTTCTTCGGAGAGTGCTTTTGCATCAGGCTGAGAGAATTTTTTACCCTGGGGTGTAAGCAACACCTTTCTGGCAGGTTCGCTGGACGCCTGTTCCACCGCCTCGATAGCCCTGAAAACAGGCTCGGGCATCATCACCATACCGGGCCCTCCCCCGTACGGCCTGTCGTCCACCTTCTTGTGTTTATCCAGCGTGTAGTCCCTGATGTTCCAGAGATGATAACTTACCAGGCCATTTTCCTGTGCGAGCCTGAGTATACTGTGCCCCAGGACACCACGAAACATCTCCGGAAACAGGGTTAAAATGTCAATGCGCATTTTAGAACCGGCGTTTGTGGTTTTAGGAGCCGAGCTTTATTTTGCTGCGGGAGATACCGTGCCTCTTCAGGATGACGGCAACCTTCTCCGTGGGTTGCGCCCCCACGCTCAGCCAGTACTCAATCCGCTCCTTTTTGAGTACTTCCCTCTTCTCGATGTCCTTTTCCAGTGGGTCGTAATGGCCCACTTCTTCAATGGCCCTTCCGTCCCTCTCTTCGCGGGCATCAAAGATGCCTATCCTGAAAAAGGGCCTGTTCCTGCGGCCCATCCTCTTCATCCTGATTCTTACCACTTCGTTCCTCCTTGGTTAATTATCCCTTTTTACCTCTTCCAAAGACTGTTGGAAGACCCATCTTGGGCATGCCCATCCGCATTGGGCCGCCGGTGACCTGCTTCAGCATCTTCTTCACGAACTTGAACTGTTTGAGGAGCTGGTTCACGTCTTGAATGGTGGTGCCGCTGCCCCGGGCGATTCTCGCCCTGCGGTTCCCCCCGATGATGTCGGGTTTCAGCCTTTCCGGCCGGGTCATGGAACGCATTATCGCCTCTATCCTGTTCATCTGGCGGTCATCTACGTCAAGTCCGTCGAGCTTACCGCCCATCCCCGGTATCATGCCGATAATCTCCTGCAGCGGGCCCATTTTTTTTATCTGCTGAAGCTGGTCCATAAAGTCCTCAATCGTGAGGGCGTCGTCCTTTATCTTTCTGGCAAAGTCCTTTGCCTTTTCCTCGTCCGTCACCGCCTGGGCCTTTTCGACCAGGGTTACCACGTCACCCATGCCGAGGATCCTGGAGGCCATGCGGTCCGGGTAAAACTCTTCCAACCTGTCAAGTTTTTCACCGACGCCCACAAACTTTATAGGCTTCCCGGTGACGGCCTTGATGGAGAGCGCCGCCCCGCCGCGCGTGTCGCCGTCGAGCTTTGTCAGTATGACGCCGTCAAACTCGAGGCTAGAGTCGAACTCCTTGGCGCTGTTGACTGCGTCCTGACCCGTCATGGCGTCACACACGAAGTAGATATGGTCGGGCTCAAGCCTGTCTCTGATTTCCTGCAGTTCGTCCATCAGCTCCTCGTCTATGTGGAGCCGGCCGGCGGTATCCACCAAGATTACGTCCAGGGAGTTGTCTCTGGCATAATCAACCGCCTTCTGGCATATTGCTATTGGCTGCGCGGAGTCCTCGGAATACACGGGTACGCCCAACTGCTTTCCCAGCACCTTTAATTGTTTTATGGCGGCGGGTCTTTTCACGTCGGCGGCCACCATAAGCGGTTTTCTGCCCCTGGACGTTACCAGTTGCGCCAGTTTCGCCGTGGTTGTGGTCTTACCGCCGCCCTGAAGGCCCACCAGCATCACCACCGTCGGGCCGCCTTCCTTAAAGGTCAGCGTGGGGCCCACGGGACCCATTATGTTCACAAGCTCGTTATGGATTATCTTTACTATCTGCTGACCGGGCGTGACGCTCCGTATGACCTCCTCACCCTCGGCCTTCTCAGAGACGCGTTTAATGAAATCTTTTACCACGCGGTAGTTGACGTCGGCCTCAAGCAGGGCCGTTCTTACTTCACGGAGGCCGTCCCTGATATTTTCCTTTGACAACCGCCCCCTTCCGCGGAGCTTGTCAAATATACTCCCTAATGTGTTGTTGATAGATTCAAACATGATATACCTGTTACCCCTGCAAAATCTCAATACCTGCCTGTACACAGGTCACAACGCTAACCCATTATACATAACCGACTTGTGTGGCACAACCCTAAAAGACTTGCTTTAGCGCAGACACTACTTTTAGCAGCATAATTGCAGTATTTGCTAATATTGCTTACTGTCTGCTACGCGTTTGATTTTTGCCCCCAGTGTGGTGAGGCGTTCTTCGAGACGTTCGTAGCCGCGGTCGAGGTGGTAGATGCTGAGTACCTCTGTGGTGCCGCCCGCTGCAAGCCCTGCCACAACTAGACTGGCGGCGGCCCTCAGGTCTGAGGGTACGACCTGTGCCGCGGAAAGATGGGGAACCCCGTGCACGATTGCGCTGGGGCCTTCCTTCTGGATGTTGGCGCCCATCCTGTTAAGCTCGGCTATGTGCATGAACCTGTCCGGGAACACCTTCTCGGTGATAACGCTCGTTCCCTTCGCAATACTAAGCAGCGACATAAACTGGGGCTGCAGGTCTGTGGGGATTCCGGGGTAGGCCGAGGTAGTGACGACCGACGCCGCCAGGGACCCGCCTTTCACGCGGCAGCTGCTGGAATCCGTACTGGCATCCACGCCTATCTCTCTCAGTTTGTCCATCACTGCGCTTAGATGGTCGGGCTGGAGGTTCTCTACGGTTACGTCTCCTCCGGTGATGGCGCCGGCGATAAGGAGTGTGCCAGCCTCTATCCTGTCGGGTATGATATGATGCTTGACGGGTTTCAGCTCTTTTACGCCGTCTATCACTATGCGGTTTGTGCCCACACCGTGTATCTTTGCGCCGGCCTGCACCAGGAACTTTGCCAGGTCCTGTACCTCCGGCTCGCGGGCGGCACTCTCTATGATCGTCGTACCCTCTGCCAGTGTGGCGGCCATCATGACGTTGCAGGTGCCAAGTACGGTGGGGCCGTTGGGTCCGCCCAGATATATTTCCGTCCCTTTGAGCCGCGAGGTATATGCCACGACATAGCCGTCTTTTAAGGATATTTCAGCGCCCATGGCACGAAGGCCCTTGAGGTGGAGGTCTATGGGCCGCTGTCCTATGACACAGCCTCCGGGGAGTGCGACCCTTGCGGCACCGCGCCGGGTAAGAAGCGGGCCCAGGACGCAGATCGAGCCCCGCATCTCGTTCACAAGTTCGTAAGGGGCGGTTACCCTGTCGACCTCTACCGTGCCTACCTCTACAGAACCATCTTTATGATGCTCTACCTTGAGGCCCAGATGGGGCAGTATCTGCTCCATAATGCCGACGTCTGTCAGCTTGGGGACGGCCTTTATGTGGGAGGCTCCCTTCGTCAATATACAGGCCGCCAGGATCGGCAGGGCCGCGTTCTTCGCCCCGTTAACGCCTATATTGCCCTCGAGACGATGCCCGCCTTCGATTACTATCTTTTCGCTAACTAGATCTAGCAATTATTACACGCTCTGTATGATTGAGGTCCTTAACGGTATTCATGTCCCTGAAATGTCCGTTCTTGTATATAAGGTCTTTTACCGGGGCGGCCTGACCTTCTCCCAGTTCCATAATGAGCCAGCCGCCGGGCCTTAGCCACCTGTGGGCGCCGGCTGCTATTGCCCGGTAGCACTGAAGCCCGTCTGCGCCCGCGACCAGTGCCCCCGGGTCTTCATAATCCCTTATCTCCGGCTGGAGTCCTTCAAACTCGCCTTCGGGCACGTAGGGCGGATTGGATACAAGAAAATCAACCTGCCCCTCCAGCCCGAGTCTTTGAAAGGCGTCGTAGAGCGAGCCTCTATGAAAAGATATCCTGTCCTCCACGGCGTGTCTCCTGGCGTTGAGCCTTGCCAGCTTCAGGGCCTTGGGAGATATGTCGGACGCATAGACCAACAGGTCCGCGGCATCCCGGAGGCCTGCGGCGATGGATACGGCTATGTTGCCGGAGCCCGTACCGATGTCAATTATCCTCAGCTTCTGCCGGGTGTCAGCCCTTTCCAGGACGGCCTCTACGAGCAGTTCAGTCTCTGGCCTTGGGACTAATATACCCTTTTTTATCAGAAAATCCAGGGACATGAATTCCACATGTCCGGTAATGTATTGTAGTGGTATACGGCGAGCCCTTCGGGCGAGGAGTTTGCGGAAGCGCTTCAGGTCTCCGGTCTCAACGGGTTCTGTTAGCCTTGTATAGAGTTGGGAACGGGAGACGTCCAATATCGTCGCCAGCAGCACCTCGGCGTCCAGGCGGGGTGAATCCACACCTGAATTGCGCAGCACAGTCGTGGCGTCAGCAAGGACATTTTGAAGGCTTGTTGACGGCTTTTCAGTCTTTTTCTTCTGAATAAGCAGAGGATGGCCCACGTTGACAGAACTGTACAGGGTGATAAAAAGATTGCCGGGAAAACGGGTACAACAACTTTATTCCGGGTGGGTTGAGGGTTTTATTTTCCACGTGTTACGCTGGGATTACTTGCCGGAGTTTATATGGTGGTTGCCAACTGCCTTAGCTGTTCCTCCTTTTCGTACGCCAGGAGTTTCTCTACAAGTTCGCCCATCTGGCCGAGCATCACGTTCTCAAGGTCGTAGAGCGTGAAATTTATCCTGTGGTCAGTGACCCTGTTCTGGGGATAATTATAGGTCCTTATCTTTTCGCTCCTGTCGCCGGTACCTATCTGCACCCGGCGGGTCTGTTCCCTGGCGGACCTCTGTTGTTCCTCGGTGTGCTCGTGGAGACGGCTTCTCAGGATGCGGAGGGCCTTTGCCCTGTTCTTATGCTGGGACTTTTCGTCCTGGCATCTGACGGTTATGCCCGTGGGGATATGGGTCATCCTGACGGCAGAGCTGGTCTTGTTTACCTTCTGGCCGCCGGGCCCGGACGACCTCATGGTCTCAACCTTCAGGTCTTTCGGGTCTATGTTTATCTCCACGTCCTCTACCTCGGGCAATACGGCCACCGTGGCCGCAGATGTGTGAACCCTTCCCTGTGTCTCTGTTGTGGGCACCCTCTGGACGCGATGTGTCCCGCTCTCGTGGCGCAGCTTCTGGTAAACCCCCGGACCGGTTACTGAAAAAATTATTTCTTTGAAACCGCCTAAATCAGTGGGACTGCTGTCAAACACCTCTACCTTCCAGCCGGAGACCTCGGCGTATCTGGAGTACATTTTGAACAGGTCCGCGGCGAACAGTGCGGCCTCGTCACCGCCGGTGCCGGCGCGGACCTCCACTATCACCCCCTTGTGGCTGGTACTCTCCTGAGAAAGAAGAAGTTTCTTTATCTCCTCAACCAGCCTTTCTTCCTCCGTTTCAAGCGTTTTTAGCTCGTCTTCAGCCAGGAGCTTCAGCTCTGCGTCGCCTGCGTTTTCGGACAGGACCTTTCCGGCCTCTTCTTTACGTTTGAGGGTCTCCTGCCACTGGACGTACTTTCCAACTATCCTGGAGAGGCTCCCGCGCTCCTTCATGTAGGCGCTGTATTTAGCCGGATTCGACATGACGGCCGGGTCTGACACCAGTTCCTCCAGGTGCTTAAACCTGTCGTGCATGGAGCTTAATTTTTGCAGTAATACTTCGTACATGATGTTCGGTCTTTATTTATGTTGCTTCTGCTTTGCCTGTTTCCGCGGCCTCCGGGGCTGCCTCGGCCTTCTCCTTTATTTTATACCTGCGCTTGAACCTCTCCACCTTGCCCGTGGTGTCTACCAGCTTCTGTTTACCGGTGTAAAAGGGATGGCATTTGGAGCAGATCTCTACCACTATTTTGGGCTTCGTAGAGCGGGTCTTAAACGTTTCGCCGCAGCCACAGAGTACGGTTGTCTCTATGTACTCTGGATGAATATTTTCCTTCATCTGTCTTTCCTCAGGTCAAAAGTTCATTTTAGCAAAATATACTATACCGGGCAATATGCAAATGGCGCAAATTGTCTTTGGTCTTGTGTTTGTCATAGTGTGCCCTGCGACAAGTGGCTTTTCAGCCTCTCAAGCATAGCTTCTTCGCCTCCCCAGACCCCGAACATTTGCAGGTGTACCAGGAGCCGGCTGCCTGTCGGCCTCTTTTCCACGACGTAGCTGGCCCGGCACCACCTGCCCCACGCGCGGAACAACATCGCAAAGAAGAGTACGGGGACCGCTATCCAGAGTAAGGGGACGCCCGGGTCGTGGCGGTAGCTGAGCACGGTTCCCGCACGG
Organism: Candidatus Bathyanammoxibius amoris; assembly: GCA_024451685.1. Classification (NCBI taxonomy): domain Bacteria; kingdom Pseudomonadati; phylum Planctomycetota; class Candidatus Brocadiia; order Candidatus Brocadiales; family Candidatus Bathyanammoxibiaceae; genus Candidatus Bathyanammoxibius; species Candidatus Bathyanammoxibius amoris. The sequence continues at coordinate 85,894 of JAMXCW010000003.1, forward strand.
ATGTTTTCAATTCTAAGTCTCGTGCCCTTTACGTCCACGCCTCTGCCCTGTATGAGCTTAAAGACTTCCGGCATGGGTTTCTCCTCTTTTGTCTCACCTTCCTCTTGTTCCGGCTCGGTCGGCGTGTATGCAAACTTGACAAAAGGTTCAAGTAAACACTTGCTCCCGTCGTTGAGGTACAGACTACCGGCAATGACCTGCATAGTCTCAAACTCACCTTCTATACCGGGAATGGTGTATTTGCCCTCATCATCCCCCTGCTCTTCTATTTTTTCATCGCCGGCGTAGAGGTCAAACTTGTAGTCATATGCACTCTGGTATAAGACCAGTCCCCTGTAATGCAGTGGCGTGTTTACCTTGATAAGCGGCTCCTGTACGGGTACACCATGTTCAGATATGACTAAATGACTTGAGTATTCTATCGGGAAGTACCGGCCTTCCTTGTTGACAATGGACAGTCCCCCGGGACTGTAGACCTTCTTGAGTCTGGGTATAAGTCCCCTTCTGGGGAAACCCGTGGCAGACGGCCTCTGGACGTATTGTATAGAAAATTCTTTGAGGCCGAGCTCAAACTTTTCGTCCTCGGATATGATAAAGTCCTCTCCCCCTCCATACCATTCGTTCCACCAGGTGTCGGTGGAGACCGTGGCTACTTTAACGGGTGCACCGGGAAAGATGGTCAACTCGCTTTCAAAGGCGAAAAGAAAGGTTATGACAGCCCCGATGATTGTCAGAAGCACTGAGACGTGAAAGGCGAGGGAGAGCCAGATGTAGTGGATAAACCCCTGTTCGCAGACCCCTCCGGAGTATACGTCTTCACCGCGGATAGTGGAGGGTTTCTTGAGAAACATGCGATGACGGAAGAAGGTTTCGACCTTTGTGGAGGTCTCTTCTGGCGAGCAGGGCAGTTCCAGGTCAAGGGCGTTCCTGTGGGCGGCTAAGGTGGTGGGCGCCAGTTGGGCGGGCCGCCTTGTCCTCATCATCCATTTCAGACGCTTGTAGGTGCACAGACCGAGGCTGAGGAAGAAGAGCCCTACCGTGGTGAGAAACCAGGGTCCTGAATATACGTTTAAAAGGTCAAAGGTTACGATAATCTGACGGACAACGCCGGTGACCTTTATCTGCTCATAATCCCCGCCGTAGGGGAGGACGTTACCCACAAAGAAAAACAGCATCAGCATACCAAAGAGCACGACGGTGGTCTTTGTAGACGTCAGTACACCATAAAGATATTCAAGGATTTTTGTAACCATAAGTGTGTTAATTGAGCCTTTATTGCAGAGTGACAGGCTTAAACAGGATAGTCTGGCAGACCCCTAATAGGCGTGCATACTGTAAAGCCCGAAGAGCCGGGTCAGAAACCCTGAACCCATGAAGGTAATAAGCATGGAGACAAAACCCATCAGACAAAAGGCGGAGCCCCAGCCCTCGCGCCATTTCGGTATAGACATGGCATGCAGATACATCCCGAAGGCCGTCCAGGTGATAAGCGACAGTATCTCAAACGGGTCCCATGACCAGTATCTCCCCCAGGCGGCGCCGGCCCAGGCCGCGCCGGAGATTATGCCGAAGGTAAGGAGCGGGAACCCCAGGAGTATCAGCTTGTAGGACAGCCCGTGAAACCTCGGCACGTCCCGCGTGGGCAGCCCGAAATTCTCCCACGACCTTTTCTCAGAGCTTAGGCGCTTTATAATGACATACGAAAGTTCTACCGAGCAGCCCACCACGAACACGGCATATGCGCCAAAGGCGATAAGGACGTGCCAGAAGTACCAGGGGCTCTGAAGCGCGGGCGGTAGAGGCGTTATTACGGGGTTGTATTTGTTTATGGCCAGGAATAGGGCGGCTATCGAGAGTATTGTTACGAATATGCCCGGCATCGAAAGTTCTTGCCACCTGCGTCTTATGTAAAGATAGGTGATGGTGTTGCACCAGGCGAACCAGGACAGGCACTCGTATTTGTTTTGTACAGGTGGTTTGCCCTGTTCGACCCATCGTATGAGTATGAGCAGGGTGTGGCCAAGGACGGCCAGGTAGAGAAGGCTGGTGGCCATCCTGCCGATGCTGAAATTTTTGTAGAATACGCTGACGCCGAACTGGGCTATATGCAGCAGGCAGCTCAGCACGTAAAGCGTTATGACTACAAAGAATATCCTCAGTTCCATGGTGAGGAGGGTGCTCTCGGTGGTAAGTACCTGTTCCATCTCTTTTACTACTCCGCAGCGCTGTAAAAGGCCAGAAAAATCTCTCTATCTATCTGTGAATGATAACCTTGGAATGGCTGGAAACATCGGTCGCACACTGACAAATGTACTCTATACAGCCAAAGGCCTTCATGCCGGCACGTCCGCATGGCTGAAGGCCGATAAAAAAATTCTATCAGTAAAGACTTGTGAATGCAACGGCAAATTATCGGGTGTTTTACGGAGGTTTTATTCCAGACTGGCGGGGACGTGTTATTTGCGGCGTGTGTGGACATCAGGCAACGGTTTTAGGGCCTCTCTTTACCTCCTCAAAGAAGATTAGCCTTCGTTATCCCCCCGGAATGGCTAATTTTTTGGCTTGCATGTTAAATCACGTTGAATCCAGCCATTTACATTTTTGGATAAGGTGGTAAATTCCAGGATAGATAGGTAATGGGCGGGGATAATATCTGTTTTTTATACTTAGACCTTTTGAAATCCGCCGAAGCGGCGGTAGCCGGGAGAAAGAGTGATGCAGTTGGAAGAAAGAGAGAGCGAAATAATCCTTGAGAAATTAGAGCGTATGGAAGACTTTTTGAAATCATTCATCGCCAGCCTGGGAGAAGAAAGCAAGAGGTTGGAAATAAAATTTGTGCCAATCTACTCCCGTGCAGAAGGCACAATCCACAAATGGAACTTTCGCACCGGTAACCGTGTAGGCAGGAACGACAAAGTCTGTTTTATCAACCCTGATGAAGAACGAAATCCAAACCCAAAATTGTGGGAGCTTATTCCAGTCCTATCCCCTGCCATGGGCATGCTTAGTATTAACACATTCTACAAAGACAAGGGCTCTACAGTCCGTTCGTCAAGAGGCATTTTAGGCCATATAGAGCCAAGGGAGAACTATTAAACGGGCAGGCTATGCCGGGCTGCACGCTTGTACTGGTGTGACACTCCCGTATTGAGGCGAAGCGGATTTCAACACTATGTTCCGGTGTTATATGGAAGCCTGCGTAAAGGAGTAACTTTTGTCCAGTCTCTCCTCCGAGGTTCACTCAACCGTAGCTGAAGAACACAAGACGTTTACCGAGACGTCTGTATCCTGAACCGTTGCCGAAGAGTCCTGTGGCTCTGCGTCAGTATCATTGACGGCCGCACTACTGGCCTTGACGATGGCATTACTGTCTCTCCCGGAGACGTCGGTATTCCTGATAAGGTCACAGGAGGGGCCTATAGAGCCGTCAGGCCTGAGCTTTAAGACCCAAATGTCAGGAATATCTTCAACACCGGCACCGACGGACATTGTCCCGCCAGTCATTACGTATCCACCGTCATTGGTCTGCTGGATGGAGCATGCCCAATCCCAATGAGCTCCCCCACAGGACTTCTGCCACTCCACGGTCCCCTCCGGACTCAGCTTCAAGACCCATGCGTCAATGCTCTCGGTACCAAAAGACCGTGTCTCACCGGCCACTATGTACCCCCCGTCAGTGGTCTGTTGGATGGAAAGGGCCGTATCCCAACTTTCCCCACCATAGGTCTTCTGCCACTCTATGGTGCCATTGGGCTTTAGTTTCAAGACCCAAAGGTCTCTTTGTCCTGCGCCAAAGGACTTGGTCTCACCGGCCACTATATACCCGCCGTCATCGGTTTGATGGATGGAGCCGGCCTTGTCCGGGTCTTCACCCCCATAGGTCTTCTGCCACTCTATGACACCATTGGGCTTTAGTTTCAAGACCCAAAGATCTCCTTGTCCTGCGCCAAAGGACTCTGTACGGCCGGCTACTATGTACCCACCGTCATTGGTCTGACGGACGGAGTCGGCCAGGTCTGAACCTTCACCCCCATAGGTCTTCTGCCACTCTACAGTACCGTCAGGACCGAGCTTCAAGACCCAAGAGTCCATCTCTATTTGGCCGAAGGACATTGTCCCGCCAGCCACAATATACCCCCCGTCACCGGTCTGCTGGATGGAGTAGGCCGCATCACCGTAATACCCCCCATAAGTCTTCTGCCACTCGACGTTGCCGTCAGCACCTAGTTTTAGGACCCAAAGTTCTTGAGGCCTGATACCGAAGGACCATGTCGCACCGGCTACAATGTATCCCCCGTCTATTGTCTGCTGGATGGAGCGGGCCTGTTCCGAGTATTTTCCCCCATAAGTCTTCTGCCACTCCACACTCCCATCAGGACTCAGCTTCAAGACCAAAAACTCGATTGTTATCTTACCCCCGGCACTTGGGTAGGCTATCTTGCCGGCTAGAATGTATCCCCCGTCATCGGTCTGCTTGATTGAATAGGCCAAATCATCCGAATCAGCTCCACCATACGTGGCGGCCCACCCGGCCGAGCCAGCTGAGACAGGAGCGGTTGTCAGGTCAGACGGAGTTCCTCTGGAGCAAGAGAGAGTGAGCGTGGTGAAGATAAACGCAAAAAATAGGATGCGGAACACAGCGTACAATGTAAACGTTTGATTTTCCGGGGGAAATCTTCCTCCAGAGTGAAACCGTCTTTGACAGGTCATATTCCTGATTGTCCCCCCATATCTTTAAACCCTGCCTCAGCCCGACAGGGACTCTTTATCCTGGTTGTCGTAAAGTAACATTTTCATATGAAAGGTTCAATACAATAGAAGACAGGCAAGGAGAAACCCTCGCTAACGTTTTGTTGCCTGTCTACGTGTTTCCATGTAAGATACATCGTCCGGTGCAATTTGAATTGACAAAGATTTGGTGAGTTGATAACATTTCGTATTAAAGGAACGTTACGGTGGGGATATGGCAGAAGTTATTAAAAAAACAGAAGATATGAAGGCCCGTGCGGGGATTCTAAAGGCCCGGGGACGGTCCATCGGGTTTGTGCCCACTATGGGGGCCCTGCACGAGGGACATCTGAGCCTTATAAGAAGGGCCGGGGCCGATAACGACGCCGTAGTGTTGAGTATATTTGTGAACCCCATCCAGTTCGACCGGCGAAAGGATTTTCAGAGCTATCCCAGGCAGTTTGAAAGTGACCTTGAGATGGCTTCCGGGGAAGGGGTAGACGTCGTTTTTGCGCCCGACGAAATAGAGATGTATCCGGAGGGTTTTATGGCCTCGATTGTTGAGGTGAACGGCAGCCTGACCAGGGGTCTCTGTGGTGACGTGCGGCCGGGTCATTTTCGCGGGGTGACCACTGTCGTGAGCAGGCTGTTTGACATAGTAAGCCCCGACAGGGCCTACTTCGGCCAAAAGGACCTTCAGCAGGCGGCCGTTATAAAGAAGATGGTGAAAGGTCTTGGGATGGACATAGATATTGTGACATTGCCCACGGTGCGTGATGCCGACGGCCTTGCCGTAAGTTCCCGCAACCGGCATCTAACCGGTGAGGAGAGGCGGATGGCCGCATCCATCCACAGGGCGCTCGAAAGGGCGGCAGGACTTTTTGCCTCCGGTGAGAGGGACGTGAAGGTCTTTGTCCGGGAGATGCGTGATATCATGAACAGTGCCGGTATATCCAGGATAGATTATATATCTATAGTTGACCCGGAGACACTTGAAGAGGTCGCCGGAACGCGGGCCGGAGTGGTTGCGGCCGTTGCCGCGTGGGTGGGCGGTACCAGGTTGATAGACAATATGACCCTGGGCGCAGGCGCCGGGCAGGAGTCAGTTTTACATAAAGCACAGACTGTATAAGGACGATCAAGATGTATCGAGAAATGTGTAAGTCAAAGATTCAGCCGGCAACGGTGACGGACGCCAATCTCCATTACCATGGGAGTATAACCATAGACGCCGCGCTGCTTGAGGCCAGCGACATCTTAGAGTATGAGAAGGTGCATGTGCTGAACCTGAACAACGGACAGAGGATAGAGACCTACGCCATAGAGGGAGAAAGGGACTCAGGCACAATCTGCCTGAACGGCGCCGCTGCACGCTGGGCGCATCCCGGTGACAAGGTCATTATAATCTCTTACTGTCAGGTTGAAGACGTTAAGGCAAAAAACTGGAAGCCGAAGATAGTGCTGGTTGATGAGGCCAACAGGCCGCTAAAGGCCGTTTACTCCGGTGGATAACGGCTCGCTTACCGAACCCGCCGGGTCTTTCTCTATAAAACGACATGCGACGAACGCTTCTTGAGATCCCCATCCCGTTCCTAGACATCAGTATACCGATATATTCGTACGGGTTCATGATGATGATAGGTTTTCTCTTCGCCGTGCTGGTCGCGAGGAGAAAGGCAAGCTACGAGGGAATAGACCCACACCAGATAACTGATCTGGGGATTTATACCCTGTTGGCGAGCATAGTGGGTGCGAGAGCGCTTTACGTTACACACCACATTGCTGACTATGCAAGACACCCTCTGGACATATTATTGATACATAAAGGGGGTTTGTCCTTTTATGGGGGCGTGGTTGGCGGTGTTATTGTTGCGGTTATGTTCTGCAGAAGGCGTGGGCTGTCGCCTCTTAAATGTCTGGACATGATCGCCGTTGGCGGCGCGATAGCACTTGCGTTTGGCAGGATAGGCTGTTTCCTGAACGGATGCTGCTACGGGCACAGGGTATCGGACGATTTTCTGTTCAGGGTATATTTCTGGAAGACCAAAGACGCCGCCGACAACGTAAACGGCAGTCCTGTCTTCTTACACCACCTTGAGGAGGGTTGGGTAGGTTTTGCCGATCCGATTTCACGGGCTGTCCACCCCACGCAACTCTACTCCGCACTCGGCGCCTTCGTGTTATTTCTCATACTAGGCAACCTCTACAAGTACAAGAAGCGAGACGGCGAGATATTCTTGCTGTTTGCCATACTCTATGCACCGATGCGCTTCTACTGGGAGGCACTGAGGGATGACAGCGCGCCCGTGCTATTCGGGCTTACAGTCTCACAGCTTATAGGCATACCGGCGTTTGTGCTGGCCCTGGGGGTGTTTGTCTACGGAAGGCGGCAACAGGCCAGGGCATAGCGTCATACCGCGCCTGGCTGACAAAAAATGCCGGGCTGCGACTTGTGATGAATCGGTAACTATACAAATTAAGGATTCAGCTTATCTTTTAAAATAACATGCGTCCCACGCTTCTCGAGATACCTATCCCATTTCTTGACTTAACCGTTCCTGTATATTCGTACGGGTTTATGATGCTGTTTGCCTTTGCTGTTGGCGTATTCATAGCGCGGAGGAAGGCCAACTTTGAGGGGGTAGACCCTGACGATATGAGCGTTCTTTGTGTCTTCGCCCTGCTGGCAGGTATATTGGGCGCAAAAGTCTTCCATGTCACGCACCAGATTGCCGGCTACGCAAGATCCCCGCTGGAAACATCCATGATACAAGGGGGGGGATTGTCGCTTTATGGCGGTGCGATTGCCGGTTTTATAGTATGGGTGATAGTTTGCAGGAGACGGGGGGTGCCAGTGCTTAAGAGTATGGACTTAGGGGCTGTTGGATTCGCACTGGGACTGGTGTTTGGCAGGATAGGATGCTTCCTGAACGGATGCTGTTACGGCCACAGGGTGGCGGACGATTTTATATTCAGGGTTTATTTCCCAAAGATCACGGATACAAGCGGCAACATTGACGGCAGTATCGTATTCTTACATCATCTTAAAGAGGGTTGGGTAAATCTTACCGATACTACAGCACTTCCGGTTCATCCGACCCAGCTATACTCCGCGCTTGGGGCCTTTGTGTTGTTCCTCATTTTGAGCAACGTTTATGAATACAAGAGGCGGGACGGTGAGGTTGCCTTGCTGCTGGCCCTCCTGTACGCGCCGATGCGCTTCTACTGGGAGATGCTGAGGGATGACAGCGCGCCAGTTATGTTCGGGCTGACGGTCTCGCAACTTGTAGGCATACCGGTATTCCTGCTGGCCCTGTGGTTGCTTGTTGACGGGAGGCGGCGGCTAAGGAATGCCTAGTGCTGGATGTAGCGTCATGTCTCCACGCCAGACGAGACATTGCGCCCCAGAATAGCCTGGTTGCTTGTCATTGCAGGCGAAGCGAAGTCATGCCAGAGGCAGATTCGCCTGAGGCGCGACTTCAGCCCTGCACAATAGATAAATCAGGTAGGGGCGGGGTCACCCCGCCCCTACAGTAAGATTCCCGGCAACGACGAAAATCAACGGCCATATCGAAGACTCGCCTCCACCCAAGGCGGATTGGGCAAGAAGGTTGTTGTCTATCAAAAAAATCTAACGGCCAGGAATAGACAACAAAGTTTACTTCGTTGATGCCCGTCAGCCATCTATTCACCCCCACCCCACCCTCCCCCCTTAAGGGGGAGGGTGGAGGCAAAAAACTCCCCCGTCAAGGGAGAGGGATGACGCGGGCGGCAGGCAGTAGAGGGTGTGTCTGGACGCACGAACGGGCTACAGCTTCAGGGGCTCGCGTTCAGGGTATGATACCTCCGCGCCGCTGGAGAGTTTTTTGATTATTGGGATGTATTTTTCTTCGATGAGTACGTGGAAGTGCAGTTTGTTGTGTACTGTCCGCTTGCTGAGGACGCAGCCCTTCTCGTATAGATAGGCCGAGAGCCTTCCGTCTGCGGTACCGCAGGTGAGTTTAAGGTCTACGCACTTCTCGTCGATGAATTCCACGATCTTTCCCCTCAGCTCGTCAAGTCCCCATCCCGTTAATGCTGATACGGAAATGGCATGTGGGTATTTCGCCCTGAAGAGGGTGGTGATGGTGTCGTCCGAGATGATGTCTGTCTTGTTGAGGACGAGGATAGTAGGCTTTTTCTCTGATTCCAGTTCCCTCAGTGCTTCGTCTGCCGCCGCTACCTGCTCAAGGACCGACGGCGAGCTTACGTCGACGACATGGAGCAGGAGGTCTGCCTGTCTCACCTCTTCCAGGGTGGCGTGGAACGACGCCACCAGGTGATGCGGTAATTTCTTGATAAACCCGATTGTGTCGCTTAACAGGGCCTCTCGTCCATGACCCAGCCGGAGCAGCCGCGTCTTTGTATCCAGGGTAGAGAACAGCTTGTCCTCTACCGGTACGGCCGCCTCTGTCAGGGCGTTCATCAAGGTAGACTTGCCGGTATTGGTGTAGCCGACCAGGGAGACCTTAAAACATTCCTTCCTGGAGGCCACCTCCTGGCGCCTGTGACCTTCTATCTCCTTTAGTTTCTTTTTGAGTTCGTGTATTTTCTTGGAAACGATACGGCGGTCAGTTTCAAGCTGCTTTTCGCCGGGACCCCGCGTGCCTATCCCCCCTTCATACCGGTCAAGGTGGGTCCACATTCGTTTAAGCCTGGGCTGGGTATATTCAAGCTGGGCCAGTTCTACCTGCATCTGGGCCTGTCTGGTTCTGGCGCGGTGGGCGAATATGTCCAGGATAAGCTCGCTTCTGTCCACGACCTTGGCGTTGAGGGTCGTTTCCAGGTTTTTAACCTGCGCGGGTGCCAGGTCGTCGTCACATATGACCACGTCGATTTTCCGGTCCCTGCAGAGTGAGGCCAGTTCGAGCGCCTTGCCTTTACCGATGTAGTATGTAGGGTCTTTCCTGCTTTTCTTCTGGACCGTTCCGTCAACAATAAAGGCCCCGGCAGTTTTTGCAAGCCTCGCGAGTTCCTCTAAAGATTCTTTGTTGCAGCCCCTGCTTCTTGAGGATACTACGCCTATCAAAAAGGCCCTTTCGGCCCTCACCGAGAGGTCTATTTTCTTTAACTCTGTCACTTATCTCCCGTTGAAAACGTATGTGGCGGGGTTCTCTTTTTCAGCTTTGGCACCTCGAGGTATCATTCCTCCTTCAGGGGCGCTAGCGCTCCTCTTGCATCTCCAGGAGCAGCTCTTTGGGGAGGTTGAAATTTGCATATACGTCTTGAACGTCGTCATGGTCCTCTAAGGCGTCCATGAACTTAACTACCTTTTTCCCTGCCTTTTCGTCTAATTCTATAAGACTCTTGGGGACCCAGCTGATTTCTGCCGACTCAAAAGGGATGTCTTGTTCGGTCAGGGTCGTTCTTATACTCTCAAAATCTGACGGGGCGCATATTACCTGGTATACATGCTCCACCCTGACGACGTCTTCTGCGCCTGCCTCCAGGGCTGTCATCATGAGTTTGTCCTCATCCACGTTCTCGCTGTTGACAACAACCATGCCCCTCTTTTCAAACATCCAGGATACACTGCCGGATACCCCCAGACTGCCGCCGTACATGTCAAATATCTTTCTGATTTCCGAAGCAGTACGGTTCTTATTGCCTGTAACAATCTCGAGCATGACGGCCACGCCACCGGGGCCATAACCCTCGTACAGGCATTCAAAAAGTTCTTCACCGGATGACCCCCCGGCGCCCTTTTTAATGGCCCTTTCTATGTTGTCTTTGGGCATATTGGCCGCCTTGGCCTTCTCAATGGCGTATTGAAGTCTAAGGTTGAGTTTCAGGTCTCCCCCGCCTGTTTTCGCCGCGACCGTTATGTTTCTTGCGAGCTTGGAGAACGTCTTGCCCCGTTTGGCGTCCGCAGCGCCTTTCTTTCTTTTTATAGTTGCCCAGTGTGAGTGTCCGGACATTTCCGTATCCTGGTTTTGGTTATTGAGTTATCGTTTGTTCCTGGTAAAGTTCGCTTTCAGGTGGTTGTAAGGCATCAAGCCTTTCTAATTGCTTCTTTATCCATGTCATGTTCGGGTCATCCTCGTAGTCTTGAAACTCTTCGAGGGCGGTTTCCCATTGCTTCCGAGCCATTTCCCAGCGGCCCAGGCCATAGTATATTATTCCTATGTGTTTATATATCTCAGGGTCCGGAGACGCCTTTACCGCTTCCATAAGTTTTTCCATGGCAAGGTCCATTCTCTCATCATTGTCTGACTCGGTGGCCTGTTTGTAGTACACCCATCCCAGACTGTCCAGGTATGCGCCGTTTTCAGGTTCTGTCTCAAGGGCGCTCTCTATAAGCCCCAGGGCTTCGTCCAGGTCTTCACCTCTTTCCGCGTAGAAGTAACCGAGAAAGTTGCTGGCCTCGTGGGAATTGGGATCTATACTTAACACCTCTCTGAGTTCTCTTTCAACCTGTTCCGGGCGGTTGGCCTCGTAGTACAGGTTGGCGAGAAAGAAGTGTACTTCAGTAGATTCCTTATCGGTCTTTGACTTGTTGGCCGCCAATTCGACAACCCTCAAAGCGGCGTTTTTCTCGTTTTCGGCGACAAGCAGTCTGGCCAGGGTTATGTCTTCTCTTATGTTGCTGGTACCTTGAGCAACCCGCACCTGGAGTAACGCGATTGCCTTTTTACGGTGGAGGTCTGACTGTTCAGTGTCCTCGGCCTTTGCGTATAACCCCGACAGGAAGGCGTGGGCAAGCCATGCGTTGGGGAATGCCTGCAAGAAGTTATTGGCTTCGACGATGGCGGTGTCCAGTTGCCCCGTTTCATCATACGCAATCGCCAGATACAACCTTGTTTGCGGTAAATCCGGGTTTAGTTTCTTTGATGTCTCCAGCGCCTCTCTGGCCTTGTCGTATTCTTCAGATTCAATATATGCCATGCCCATCTCGGCGTAAAAACTGCTGAGATCGATGGGCGGGGCCAGTTTTATAATGTCTTTTAGACACGTGACGGCCTTGGCGGGCTCGTTGTTAGCGAAGTAGAGATGTGCCAGGTGATAAAGGGTGTTGACTAACAAAGGCATGTCTATCTGCTTTATGTTACTCCTGGCGGCACGTTCATATTCAGTAATGGCCTCGTCTATTCTGCCTTCGCTCTCATGGATGTTGGCAAGGGTATAGTGAATGGTGAAATCTTCTCTGTTTATATCTGAGAGTGTCGCCATGTACGATAACGCCTTGTCTTCTTCGTTCAACTGCACATAACAGGCGATAAGGTATCTGAGAATTCTTTGTGACTTTGGGTTGCCCTCAAGGGCTCTTTCGTAGAATTCTGCAGCCAGTTTCCACTCCTGCCCGGCCATGGCGTAGTAACCTGCACAGAAGTTGGCCATGGCGGATAGCGAGACCTCCTTCTTCTCGGCAGGTTTTGAGACTACCGGCTTGCCTTCCTTGAGTTGCTCCCGGGCTGTACACCCGCAAAGAACAAGTAATAAGAGGGTAAGTGCCCTAATCATATCTGCTGGTTACCGCCTGTTTTTATGGAATTACCTTGTTAAGGGGGTACTCTATTATTCCCTCTGCGCCGGCCCTTTTAAGTTCAGGGATAATACTTCGTGCCACGATTTCATCCGTTATCGTTTCTACGGCGTATCCCGAGCCCTCGGCAAGGTTGGAGACCGTCGGGTTTCTCATCGCCGGGAGCTTCTTAAGGACCGCCTCCAGACAGTCACTGGGGACGTTCATTTTCAGTCCGACCTTCTGCCGGGCTGTAATGGCTCCGGAAAAGAGCATGGCGAGGTTTTCTGCCTTTTCTCTCTTCCAGGGGTCCTTCCATGAGTCGTTGTTAATAATGAATTGTGTGGCAGATTCTATGACGGTATCGACGATACGCAGCTTATTTGCCCTTAAGCTGGAGCCCGTCTCCGTAAGCTCCACGATGGCGTCTACAAGATAGGGGGCCTTTGCCTCGGTAGCGCCGTGAGAGAATTCCACCTCCGCGCTTATTCCTCTCTCTTTCAGGTATTTATTGGTAACGTTGACCAGCTCCGTGGCAATCCGTTTTCCTTTGAGGTCGTTTGGGGTTTGAATGGCTGAGTCTTCCGGCACGGCGACTACCCAGCGTACCTTGGTAAGCTGTTGTTTGGCATAGACGAGGTTTGTTACGACCGTCACGTTCGAGTCGTTTTCTGCGACCCAGTCGGCACCGGTCAGCCCTGCGTCGATGACACCCTTTTCGACGTATCGAGACATGTCCTGGGGGCGGACAAGCCTGCCCTGAAGCTCGTCATCGTTTATGGCGGGATAATAGGACCTGCTGCTCGTCCGTACTATGAACCCGGCCCGCGCCATCATTTCGCAGGTGGACTGCTGTAAACTTCCTTTGGGTATTCCTAGAATAAGTTTAGGCATTATACTGTATTATCTCCGCGCAGTGTGTCGTCTATAAGTTTGGACAGGTGTACGCTCTTTCCGGCCGAGTCGTCCAGGAGAAATCTAAGGACCGGTGTGTACCGGAGTTCGAGTTGTTTACCTATAATGGACTGGATGTATCCTCGCGCGTGCTTAAGGGCGTTAAGGGTAGTCCTTTTTTTTGTCTCATCGCCGATAACGGATACGTAGACCTTTGCCATGCGCAGGTCGTCCGAGGGTTCCGTCTTTGTTACGGTAACAAGATTTATCCTGGGGTCCTTAAGCTCGTAGAAGATAACCTTGCTTATCTCACGCTTTAATGCCTCAGCTATTTTTTCAAGCCTTCTTGTACGCACAGTATTCTATATTAATTCGAGGCTGTAATCTATGAGTTCCACCCTGGGGAATTGCCTGAAGGAGTTCACCAGGCTTGAGAGCACACTGTTAACGTATTGCCTCTCGTTACCAACCATTGCTACTGCCAGGACACATTGTTTGTGGTTGTTCTGGGCCCCAATCTCTGACAGGGAGACGTTGTATTTCTGCCGTATCCTGTCCTTCAGACTCTTGATGACGCGGCGCTTATCCTTAAGTGAATGAGAATCCCTTATCATCAGCTTAATATTTAATATTCCAACGACCATGAAACAGGACTAAGGGGAAAGAGGCCCGGGATTTGGTGTCTAGCTAAGGGTGCGGGCAATTTGTTGGATTTCATATGCCTCTATGGTGTCACCTACCTTGAGGTCATCAAAGCCAGCAACCTTCATACCACACTCCAGCCCCAGGCGCACTTCTTTCACGTCATCCTTTACAATCTTAAGGGAGGAGAGCTTACCCTCGTGGATCACGTTCCCGTCTCTCTGTACCCTTATGAGTGAGTTCCTGGTAATCTTGCCGTTCCGGACGATGCAGCCCGCAATGTTACCCAGTTTAGAGACCTTGAATATCTGTTGTATCTCAGCGTTACCCAATACGACTTCCCGTTGCTCGGGCTCCAAGAGCCCTTCCATAGCAGATTTAACGTCTTTGGCAACGTCGTAAATGACCTGGTAAAGTCTGATCTCCACACCGTCTGCTTCAGCAAGGTTGGCGGCGCCCTCTTCGGGCGTGGTGTGGAACCCGATAATGATTGCGTCAGAGGCATCCGCCAGGATGACGTCAGACTCGGTTATGCTTCCCACGCCACTGTGGAGCATCCTAATCTTGATTTCCTCGGTAGAAAGCTCTGCTAACATATTTTTCAGGACCTCTACAGAACCCATTACGTCTGCCTTGAGGATCAATTTGAGTTCTTTAGTCTTTCCGCGTTCTATATTTGAATAGAGGTTCTCCAGGGTTACGTGTTCACGCGCCTGGAGTCCTGCCTCACGCAGGTTTTCTTGTCTTTTTATCGCTACCTGCCTGGCCTTCTGAATGTCGTCAATGGCGTAAAACTTTGCTCCCACATCCGGCACTACGGAGAGGTCTGATACGGAGACCGGTTGGGAGGGACCCGCATGTTCAATGGCAGTTCCTTTGTCATCGTACATGGCACGGACCCTTCCATATGCGTGACCGCACAGCATTACGTCTCCCAGGTGCAGGGTGCCGTCCTGGACGATTACTTTCGCCACTACGCCCCTGCCTTCATGCACTTGTGCTTCCAGGACTACGCCGCTGGCAGGGTTCTTGGGGTTCGCCTTAAGCTCGAGGATATCCGCCTCGAGCAGGAGCTTTTCAAGTAGTTCATCTAACCCCTTGTTGCTGGTGGCGGAAGTCTCTACGAATTGTGTCTTTCCGCCCCATTCCTCCGGTGAGAGGTCGAGTTTTGACAGCTGTTGTTTCACCATCATAGGGTTGGCGTCTGGTTTGTCTATCTTGTTAATGGCTACTACGATGGGTACGTTAGCCGCCAGCGCGTGGTTTATGGCCTCTTGTGTCTGCGGCATGACACCATCGTCGGCGGCTACTACCAACACGGTAACATCGGTGGTTTGAGAACCCCTGGCACGCATCGCGGTAAATGCCTCATGGCCCGGCGTGTCAAGAAATATCACCGACCGGCCGTTGGTATCCACACGGTAGGCGCCTATGTGTTGAGTGATGCCACCTGCCTCTGCCCCTGCTACGTTGGCCTTTCTTATGGCGTCGAGCAGTGAGGTCTTGCCGTGGTCAACGTGTCCCATGAAGGTAACTATGGGTGGTCTGGGTATCATGTCCTCGGGGCTGCCGAGCATTCTTTCAAACTCTTTTTCTATCGCTTGTTCTGCCCCCGGCGGTTTCTTCAGCTCTATATCAGCGCCGTACTCCATACCCAGTATCATGACCACGTCGTCATCCAGTGTTTGGTTCATGGTCGCACGGACGTTGTGTTCCATCAGGAGTTTTGTGATGATGCTGCTTGCTTTTATACCTAATGTGGCAGAGAGTTCTTTAACCGTGACCGGCGGTTCCAGAGTGGCCTTGAGTCCTTGAGCCATCACTCTGGGTGCACTTACGACGTCTCTGGAAGGCCCTCTCCCCCTCCTGGGCGGGCCTTGCCTGCCCCGAAATCCTGGCCTTCCGTGTCTCCTAAATGGAGGGCGCCTGCGCACCTCGATATATTTAGGCGGGCGGATGAGTTTCTTCATAATGCCGGCTGCGGCGGTTTTGCTCTCACCTGTGCCGGTTTTATCCCTGGCCGCAGGGGTGACGGCTTTTATCGTGGCTGTCTTTGCCTCCACCTTCTTAGGTATTGCGGTTTTCCCTGGCGAAATCTTCTGTTTTACCGGCCGGGAGACTTCCCTGGGCTTGGCCACCTTTTGGGTCGTTGTTTCTTTGGCTCCCTTCCTTTCAGCGGGAATGGCGGAAGGTTTAAAAAAGCTGCGTATAAGAGCGGCCTCTTTATCATTGATGGCGTTGGCATGGTGTGTAATATGCTTGAGCCCGTGTTCCTTGCACTTTTCAATGATGGGGCCGCTTTTTACACCCATCTCTTTTGCCAGTGTACTTATCCTGATTTTTTTAACCAACTCGCGTCACCTTCTCTGTTTTTACACGTTATTCATTATCGGGAGTAGAGGCTGCAAGTTCCTCCTTGTCATTCCCGAAAGGCGTTTGGTCCGTGGTTTCGCTTCCCTTTGTCTGGGTCTCTTTCTTAGACAATTTTTCTTCATCGGGAGCAGAGGCTGCAGGTTCTTCCTTGTCATTCTCGGAAGGCGTTTGGTCCGTGGTTTCGCTTCCCTCTGTCTCTATCTCTTTCTTAGACAATTCTTCTTCATCGGGAGCAGAGGCTGCAGGTTCTTCCTTGTCGTTCTCGGAAGGCGTTTGGTCCGTGGTTTCGCTTCCCTCTGTCTCGATCTCTTTCTGAGACAATTCTTCTTCGGTAAGTATGTCTATGTCCCAGGTCGTGAGTTTAGAGGCCAGCCGAACATTTTGGCCTCGCTTCCCAATGGCCAGTGAGAGCTGGTCGTTAGGCACCACTACCGTTGCCTGGCGTGTCTCCGGGGACAGCATAATCCCGGTAATCTCCGCCGGTTTGAGGGTATTGGGTATTAGCGCCTCAGGGGCCTCATCCCATCGGATAATGTCTATCTTCTCTCCGACCAGTTCGTCAACTATGTTCTTAATCCTTGAGCCGCGAACTCCGACACACGCGCCTACACAGTCCACATGCGGGTCTTGCGACAGCACGGCAATCTTGGTCCTGTATCCCGCCTCTCTCGCGATAGCCTTGATTTCGATTACATTTTCTGATATCTCGGGTACCTCTAATTCGAAGAGTTTTTTCACGAAGCTGGGATGGCTTCTCGACAGTACCAGCTTTACCCTCTGCGTGACCTTTCTCACATCAAGGAGCATTGCGCGCACCCTGTCACCCTGGTGGTAGACCTCGTCTACAATTTGCTCTGATTTGGGCAACAGCGCCTCGACCCTCCCCAGATGTACAACGATGTTAGGGCCGTCGAACCGCTGCACGTTACCGGTGACGATAGTGCCTTTTCTCTTTACAAACTCCTCGTAGATGGCGTCTCTTTCCGCCTCCCTTATCTTCTGTATCATGACCTGCTTGGCTGTTTGGGCACTTATTCGCCCCAGTTCCGAGGGGTCAATCCTCCTGTCTCCTTCCTGGGCGATGAGTTCTCCGGTTGTTCTGTCTATTGTTATGGTGATGTCTTCCCTGTGGGCAAAGTGCTTCCTGGCGGCAGACATAAGTGCAGACTCTATGCCCTGGAATACTATCTCTTTGTCTATATCCTTTTCCCTGTGCAGGGCTTCGACCAATCTGAGAAGTTCTTCTTTGTCCACTTATACCCCTCCTAAAAGGGCAAAATAAAAGAGTGGACAGACCCACTCTCTAAGAACGCTAGACTCTTCTGCAAGCCAAAATAGTATATATTCTTAAATCATTTCGAGACTGTCCTCAACATAGTTTGTAACGCTTCCAAGAAATTTTGTCAAGCCCTCTTTTCGGCGGCTGAGAAAATAGTTGAAGAGTGGAATTGCGAGCGCTATAATTGCCGAAATTAAAAGTACTTCTGTAAATGCCAATAATGTTTTTGTGACGCTCTTGTGGCGTCCCGTTGTGGATGTTTCATGCCTGAAAATATTTCTAAGGTCTGTCTGGTTCACTAGATGTGTTAAAGCTCACCAGGGAGTGGAGATAGATGCCTTCGGAAGGGTCTAAAAGAGGACTAAAGACACAGTTTATGAGGGTTGGTGCCTCAATTTGCGACTTTTTTGGGTATGTCTCTTACAAGGTTTTGGCACTAATATCTCTGGTTGTGCTAAAGCTGTTTTTCAGGCTTGATGTAAAGGGCAGGCAGAATATACCTAGTGAGGGGCCCATCATCCTGGCCGCCAATCACTTTAGCATAATAGACCCCTGGGTTCTGCAGGTATCCTGCCCACGAAGGATAATCTACATGGTTGAAGACGAGTACTACCAGAGCTGGGGGTGGTGGTTTTATCGAATGCATCGGGCCATACCTGTAAAGACCGGGGGTTTCAACAAGGAAGCTGTGGTTACAGGGTTGAAGGCCTTAAAAAATAACAGTGTACTGGGTATCTTCCCCGAAGGATGGGGGGAAGAGGTGGATGGTAAGGTTGGACAAGGAAGCGCTGGCGTGGCAATGCTGTCTTGCAAAAGCCGCGCGCCTGTGTTGCCCATATATATAGACGGGGTATATGAGGCCTTGCCCAAGGGCGCAATCCTCCCGCGTTTCACGAGAGTGACCGTCAAATATGGAAAACCCATTAGATGTGACACCGCCAAGAAACCCGACAAAGAAACACTGCGCAGGATGACAGACGAGATAATGGATAAGATTAGAGAGCTGGCGAAAAATGGAGAGTAGTGTCATGGAGCACAGTCCGCCTGAGGCGGATGCCGTACCCGGCCGGTATTTTGTAGACAACGATCTTCTCGCTCAATAACGTGGCGAGTTTTCGATATGGTTGTTTATTTTGATGTAGGGACAGATTTTTAAACCTGTCCGCAACTGGACAGACCCGAAGGCCCGCCAGAGGCGGATTCGCTTAGGCAAAAATTGCCTCTACAGAGTAACAACCTCTATTTAGCAGAGGAAGGCCCGATGGCGTAGAGGTTATGGTCGTTAGAGCCGACGTAGATGACGCCGCCCGGCCCGATTGCCGGAGAGGACTCGATCCAATCCTCTGTCTCAAAAGCCCACAGTAACTTACCGTCAGGGTCGAGGGCGAGCAGTCTTCCAGCCCTCCCGTTGGCCCCCCTCAATTCACCCGTACCAAAGTAGACATTCCCGTCCGCGTCCAGGGCCGGGGAAGATTCGATTATACCGCCGGTCTTGTAAGACCATTTGAGGCGCCCGTCCCTGGTTATTACGTAAAAGTTGCCGTCGTAGGAGCCAAAATACAGGGTGCCATCCGAGTCGATGGCCGGCGAGGCATGTATCTCTCTACCCGCCTGTGCCCGGAAGGCGATTTTGCCGTCCGTATTCAGCCCGTAAAGGCGGCCGGTCTCAGAGCCGATGAACACGTTTTCGTCCGGAGCAATGGCAGGAGAAGAGTACGATGCATATATGGACCTCCCCAACCTCTTCTTCCACTTGAATGTGCCCTCGGCGGCCAGGGCGAATACTACTCCGCCATTCGTTCCGAAATACACGGAACCATCCAGCCCGATACCGGGACTCGCGCTAATGGAGCTCGGCGCCGCGTAGATCCATTTAGGCCAGCCGTCCTCATTTATTACGTAGAGCTTATTGTCACTGGAACCTATGTATATCGTTCCGTCAGGTGTCAGGGTAGGAGAAGAGTAGATGCTCCCGCCCGTCTCGAAGACCCACTTCAAGGAGCCGTCCCTATTGACGGCATAGAGTCTCTTGTCCCGGGAACCCACGTATATTGTCCCGTCCGGGGCTATTGCGGGGGATGAGGTGATTCCTGCCTCAGTATGAAAACCCCACTTCTTCTTGCCTTCGGGGGTAACCGCATAGAGCACGCCGTCTTCAGAACCCACATAGACTGTGCCGTCAGGGCCCACCGCGGGAGAAGACGTCACGTTGCCTGAGGTATGGAATTTCCACTTAAGGACGCCCGCCCTTGCGCCCGGATATGGACTCTGTCCGGTGTGGAGCGGATTATTTCTGAACATCTGCCAGGGTATTGTGGAATCCTCTCCAGCGGCGCTAACGACCGGGCTGCCGTACGTCATTACAAGAATCAATAACAGGCAGAAGGGGAGGAGGGAACTCCTGGATATCCCGTGGTGTTTTTCTATTATCATCATCATTGTTAGACCTCTGCAAAGACGTTCAAAAAACTACGCAAAGGGGTATCGGGCTATTCTCCAACTGCATAAAGCCCGCCGTCGGCGGAGCCAAAGTATATGGTGCCGTCGTCTCCGATGGCAGGGGATGAACGCACCGGCCCGTCTGTATGCAGTCTCCACAAGAACATCCCGTCATTGTCTACGGCGTAGAGGTTTCCATCCCACGAACCAAAATACACGTTGCCTTCCCTGTCCACCGCCGGCGAAGACGTAATATCGCCGCGTGTACGGTACGTCCACATCGGGGCGCCCCCGCCGCTGACCGCCAGCAGTGTGCCATCGTTTGAGCCGAAGTAAATGCCGCCCTGAGGACCGATAGCGGGAGAAGAGTCTATCCAGTGTGGAGCCTTAAAGCTCCACTTGAGCTTGCCGTCATCCCCCAGGGCATACAGGGCGCGACTGCTGGAACCCACATATATAGTGCCGTCACTCCCAACTGCCGGGGTAGAGGTTACTGTGCCTGACGTGTCATACCTCCACTTCAGTGTACCGTCGGGACCAATGGCATAAAGGAAGCGGTCGTTAGAGCCCACATAAACCGTGCCGTCAGGTCCGATTGCGGGAGATGAATCTACGTACTTCCTGGTGTTAAAGGCCCATCTCATCTTTCCGTCCCCGCCGATTGCGTATAGCCGATAATCATCGGAGCCTACGTAAAGGACCTTGTCACCTTTACCGCCGCCCGTCTCTGAAATTACCGGCGAGGAGCTGATCCTGCCGTGTATCTGTATCTTCCACCTGGGCCTGCCTTCAGTGTCCAGGGCAACAACCCTTCCTGCCCACGAACAGACGTATACATTCCCGTCACTGTCCAGGGCGGGGGAAGAATATATCTTGTTATCCATGGAATAACTCCACTTTACTTTACCCTCCGGCGTGAGAGCATATATATTGCCGTCGAGCGAACCAAAGTAGATGGTGCCGCCGGCCCCTATTACGGGTGACGAACTTACCTCGTCCTTCGTCTTGAAACACCACTTAAGGGTTCCCTTCCTGCTTCCCGCGTACTGGCTCTGCCCCGTACGTTGTGGGTCATGGCGGAACATGGGCCATGACTGGCTGGTGCCGGACAGGGAAGTTTTCCCTGAAAAAAGCAGCAATAGAATTACCAAAAGGCAGTGCCACACAGGGTGTGTCATCTTAACCCCTCTTATGGACATAGGAGCTTATCGAGAGGGAATATTACAAGACCTCAACCGCTAATTCAACAACATTCTCTTTGCCCTTGACCGCCTGCGATAACAGAGGTATCATATCTAATCATAGTAACTTATAGAAATTCGCAGGCATTTGGGTCTGACCATGAAGATGAATCCTGAGCGTCTCTTTTTATGTCTTTTTGCGGTACTCGTAGTCCTGGTGTTGGGAGGGAAGCTGCCCCTCGCGGCAGATACCGAAACCGAAAAAACACCCCGCATAGTTTTTGAAGAGGACTCACACGACTTTGGCGTGGTCTACAAGGGAGAAAAGGCTACCCACAGCTTTAGATTCACTAACGCGGGCGCCGGTGACCTGGTAATAGAAAGGGTCAAGACGTCCTGCGGCTGCACGGCGGCCGCGCCTTCTAACAAGACGATTCCACCGGGAAATCGGGCGGAGATAGAGGTGGCCTTCAAGTCGGGCGTCTTCAGGGGCAACATCCGTAAGACTGTGACCGTTACCACGAATGACCCGGAGACACCGAGCTATGTCCTTACCATTAAGGCAAACGTCCTTGAAGAGGTTGTTGCCGAACCGCGGCAGCTATTTTTTGAACCTGTAAAGCAGGGGCAGTCCGTTACCATGAAGGTGGAGATAAAACCCGTTACAGACCTGGAGCTGAAAATAAAAAGGGTTAGAGCGGCCAGTCCTGTCTTAAAGCTGCGTCACAAGAAGAAGGGCGAGGAAAACACCTACATCCTTGAGGTGTCCACCAGGAAAGACGCCCCTCTGGGCAGGTTTGCAGGCGACATTCAGGTGTTTACAAATAGTAAGAGGCAGGGCGTGCTTGTCATACCGTTCTTTGGAGAGATAATAAGTGACGTGTCCGTCTTCCCGGCCAAGGTCTCTTACGGTGTGGTGCGGAAGGGCAAGGAGACTATGAGACAAATACTTATCACCGTACACAAAAAGGACGTGAAACTTAAGAGCTTTGACGTTGAACCCGACTACCTCTCCCTGCACCTCATACCTGACACGAACAATTACTTCCACCGACTGGAGATAACGGTTGGCAAGGACGTCCCCGTGGGAAGAATCGAGGGCAAGCTGAAGATACACACTACCAGTAAGGACCAGCCACTCCTGACCGTACCGATCTACGGCGTAGTTAAGGAAGGCTGATGAGACCAGTGGGCCCCATAATTTTCTTCTTTTGCCTCCTTACACCTCTCTACATAAATTGCGCATACGGTACTTCTGAGAGACTACATGATAATGATACGGAGATTACCATCGCTTTTACCGGCGAAGAAAATGGCTATCTGGAACCCTGCGGCTGCGAGCAGAGACGCACAGGCGGTATAGCGAAGAGGCAGAGCTTGCTTGCGGTCCTGCGGCTGGCCGGTAAGACAGTCCTACCCCTGAGCCTGGGCGACCTTGCCGGTCACCGGAAGAGACAGGATGAGATTAAGATAGAGACGCTGGCGCAGGCCCTTGCAGACATGCAGTACACAGTCCACAACCTCGGCGAAAAGGACCTGCAGATGGGCCTGAAAGTAATTAGCTACACCTTTTTCCCGGATCGTGTCAAACTGCTTTCCTCAAACGTAGCGCTGACCGATTCGCTGGGTATTGAGGTGCACCCATATGTCGTCGAGGAGTTCCTGATTGATGACAGGAAGGTAAGGGTGGGCATCCTGGGTATACTCTCCCCGGAGCTTATCGAGACCGCACCGCATGGAGTGGAAGTAACCCCTCCTTCAGAGGCCGTTGGCCGTCTAATTGAAGAACTAAAGGACGTGGACCTTTTGGTCCTCATGGCTCACGCAGGGTTTGAGGAGGCGGTCAGGCTGGCCGGGGAGTTCCCGGAGTTCCAACTCGTTATTTCAGGCCATAACGAAGACGAACCTGTAATTGAGCAGATTGGCGATACGGTGGTAGCCGCGTGCGGCAGTAAGGGAAAGTATGTGGGGCTGTTTCACTACCGGCCCGGGGACGAGGAGACAGACCTCGAGATGGTTGAGTTAGATGAGCGTTATGAGGATTCTAGTCAGATGGCAGGGCTCCTCAAGGGCTATCAGCAGAGGCTGAGGGACGAAGACCTCCTGGGCAGGGTGGAAAAGTTCCCATATGACGACGGGGCTGCCTACGCCGGTAACGCCGTCTGTGGTGCGTGTCACCCGGCAATCTTCGAACACTGGAAGACGACCCCGCACGCCTCGGCCCATGAGACCCTGGTAAAGGCGGAACATGACTACGATCCGGAATGTGTGGCCTGTCATGTTACAGGTCTTTATTACCGGGGTGGCTTTACGTCTGTAGAGAAGACCCCGGAGCTAAAGGACGTCGGGTGTGAAGAGTGTCATGGACCGGGAAGTCAACACGTGGAAGCGGCCCGGAACGGGCTCAAGACGAAGGACTACGGTAAAACGGGACCCCGCGGCTGTGAGACATGCCACGATGTGGACCATAGCTCACAATTCCAATACGAGAACTACTGGCTGAGAATGGCCCACCCCAAGGAACAACCCAAGAACTGAGTATACAGGGCACGCCCCTTTGTACTTGATTTTGGTGTGTGTGGATTCTAAAATCAGTGTCTGATATTTTACATCGCTACGCATAAGTAGTGTGATTACTTATAGTTATACTCAAGAGGAAGCTGTAGAGAGGGACGGGAAGGGGCTGGCAGTTGCCGGCTCAGGCAAAGAAGTCTGCTTTACCGCTGCGCGACCTCAAACCTAGTGTGCTTGCCCGGATAATTTTAGGGGTACATTTTAGGGGTACAATGGATAGGTATAAAAAGGAGCCCACATGCCAGAACTAAGAAAAGAACCGGTGTCGGGACGTTGGGTGATTATTGCCACGGAGAGGGCCCTCAGGCCCACAGACTTTAAAGCCTCGTCGCACAGCATAAAGGCCGGAGGGTTCTGTCCGTTCTGTAGCGGTAACGAGGATAAGACCCCGCCGGAGATTATGGCCTACAGGGAAAAAGGAACTGAACCCAATAGCAGAGGCTGGAGGGTAAGGGTAGTGCCCAATAAATTCCCCGCCCTGGTAATAGAAGGCAGTCTGGACAAGCGAGGTGACGGCATTTATGACGTGATGAACGGGATAGGCGCCCATGAGGTGATAGTAGAATGCCCGCAGCATGAGATATCACTCACCGCCCTTGAACCCGCTCATGTGCAGGAAATACTCTGGACGTACAGGGACAGGCTGGTAGACCTGAAAAAGGACAAGAGGTATGTCTATGGGATGCTGTTTAAGAATGTGGGTGCGGCCGCGGGGGCAAGCCTCGAGCACACCCATACCCAGCTTATTGTCACCCCGATAGTGCCGCAGATTGTGGCGGCTGAGATGGAGGGCTCGCTGACGTTTTACAAATACAGGGGCAGGTGCCTGTTCTGCGACATGATTGCTCAGGAGAGCGCGGGCAAGGTCAGGGTGTTAATGGAGGGGGAACACTTTATCACGTTCGCGCCCTTTGCCTCGCGGTTTCCGTTTGAGCTATGGATCCTTCCGAGGAATCATTCCTCCCATTTCGAGAATATACAGAAGTCCGAGGTCGAGGAACTTGCGGTGACGTTGAGGTCCGCCCTGTGCAGCCTTGAAAGTATACTGGAAGACCCACCCTATAACTTTATCGTACACACGAGCCCGTTTGACCAGCCGGAACTGGAACATTACCACTGGCACATAGAGGTCATACCCAGACTGACGCGAATGGCCGGTTTTGAGTGGGGCACAGGCTTCTACATAAATCCGGTGCCGCCGGAGAGCGCGGTCGAGGACCTGCGGAAGGCGGAATGTTTGAAGAAGGTAACGGAATGAAGATAGTGTTCGTTTCCTCGGAGGTTGCGCCATTTGCCAGGACGGGCGGGCTGGGAGACGTGGCGGGCTCTCTACCGAAAGGCCTGCAAAAGCTTGGTCATGAGGTCTCTGTATTTATACCCCTCTATGGACGAATCCGGCGTGACGGGTTCAAGCTCACTGCCACGGGCGAGAGCGCGACTGTGCCGGTTCGTGACAAGTCAGTTACCGGTACTGTATACAGTGCATGCCTGCCGGAGACAGAGATACCCGTCTACTTTATAGAGAATGACGGGTATTACGACAGGGAGGAGTTGTACGTCGACCCCTCTACCGGAAAAGATTATGTAGACAACTGCGAGCGGTTCTCCTTCTTTTCTCGTGCCGTATTGGAGACGGTGAAATCAAGAGGTGTCAGGCCCGACGTCATCCATTGTAATGACTGGCAGTCAGCAATGATTCCCGCCTACCTGAAGAGCATTTACAGGGATGACGACTTCTTCACGGGGATACTTTCAGTGTTGACCATTCATAACCTCGGCTACCAGGGTCTTTTCCCCAGAGAAGATTTACAGGCCACGGGGCTAGATGCCGGTTACTATAATAAGAGGCAACTGGAGTACTATGGAAATGTTAATTTGTTGAAGGCCGGTATAGTTTTCTCGGACATAATTACGACGGTAAGTGAGAAATATGCAGAGGAGATACAAACGGAAGAATTTGGAGCGGGTCTTGATGGGGTGCTCAGGGACAGGGGCGGGGACCTGTACGGCATAATAAACGGGATAGACTACTCGGTGTGGAGTCCGGAGGTGGACGGGCTTATTCCCGCCAGATATGGCCCGGATGACCTGAAAGGGAAGAATGAATGTAAGAAGCATCTCCTGAGAAAGGCAGGCCTCATAAATCAAGGGGATGCGCCTTTGATAGGAATGATTACAAGACTTGCAGAGCAGAAGGGAATAGAGCTGTTGATTGAGTGCTGGGAGGAGTTGATGAAGCTGGATATAAGGTTAGCCCTGCTCGGTAGCGGCGAGAAGCGGTACCAGGAGGCCCTGAAGGATTTAACGGGCAGATATCCGGGCAAGGCGTATGTTTATATTGGGTTTGACAACCGGCTTTCGCATGAGATAGAGGCGGGCGCCGACATGTTCCTGATGCCCTCCAGGTACGAACCGTGCGGGCTTAATCAGATGTATAGTCTCAAATACGGGACGGTGCCTATAGTACGTAAAACAGGGGGACTCGCCGACACGATAAATCCTTCCGTGGGGTTCGTATTTGAACCCTACTCCTCAGGAGAGATGCTGAAGTCTATCCGGGAGGCCGTAGCGGCCTATGGTGACAGGGCTGGATGGGCGGGGCTTATGAAGACGGGCATGAGCCAGGACTGGTCATGGGATAAGAGTGCCCGGCAGTATTCAGACCTCTACCGTGACGCCCTCAAGGCGACAGGGTGTTAGAAATGGGCAAGGTTCATTTCGTCTTCGTCCTGCATAACCACCAGCCTGTGGGTAACTTTGACGGCATCTTCAAGAGGGGGTGTAGCAAGGCCTATGAGCCGTTCATCAGGCTGCTTGGCAGACACCCTGAGGTGCCCGTTGTACTGCACTACTCGGGGAGCCTGCTGGAATGGATTGAGGCCCACCGCCCGGAACTATTCGAAAGGATAAAAATACTGGTAAACAGGGGGCAGGTTGAGTTGCTTGGAAGCGGATTTTATGAACCTATCCTGGGGATGCTTCCCGAGATTGATTGTGTCGGACAGGTCCGTGAATACGGCGACTGGCTCAACTCGCGTTTCGGCACGCGTGCCCGTGGATTATGGCTGACTGAACGTTTCTGGGAACAAACACTGGTGAAAACCCTGAAGAAGGCGGGTGTGGAATACACGGTGGTGGACGATTCCCACTTTAAACATGCGGGGCTTGCCGAATCCGAACTTTACGGTTACTTTCTGACGAACAACAGTGGAAAGAAATTGGGGGTGTTTCCCTGCAGCGAGCGGCTTCGCTATTTGATGCCGTTTAAACGTGTGGAGGAGACAATCGAATATCTACGCCGCGCCGCCGATACGTGTGAGGATGCCGTTGTGGTGTATGCCGATGACGGTGAGAAGTTTGGGCTCTGGCCAAATACGTTCAGGCGTGTCTACCGGGACGGCTGGCTGGAGGACTTTTTTGGCGCACTGCACGAGAACAGGGACTGGATAAGGCCCACCACACTGGGCCGGGTTGTTGATAACGTTAAGCCGAGGGGAGAGGTGTCTCTGCCCAACGTCTCCTACCGTGAGATGATGGGGTGGGCCGTTCCCGCGAGGGACGTCCCGTCGAAGAGGGGCGTTGCGAAGGGCAGTAAGCAACCTTCACAAGACGACCTGGCTGCGAGATTTGCGAAAGGCGGCTCCTGGAGAAATTTTCTCACAAAATACCCTGAGGCCAACCAGATGTACCTCAGGATGCTGGAGGTAAGTAAAGAGGTCTCATCAAACAAGAATGCGAGGTCAAAGAAGGTAGTCAGGGCAAGACGTGAACTATACAAGGGTCAATGTAACGACGCCTACTGGCACGGTATGTTTGGAGGGCTCTATCTGCCCCATCTGCGCGCGGCGGTGTACAGGCACCTGCTGGCGGCCGAGGAGATGACCGATTCCCGAAGGGGCGTATGCCTGGAGACGCACGACTACGACCTTGACGGGACGGATGAATTCAAGGTGATAGGACCCAAACTAAACGCCTATTTCAAACCCTCGCGAGGGGGCCACCTGTATGAACTTGATTACAGGCCAAAATGCGTAAACCTCATGAATACGCTGACAAGACGTGAAGAGGCGTATCACAGAAAACTCCGGCATAAAAAGAAACCGGCACGTGAAGAAGGGGCGAAGAGTATACACAAGCTTACACAGAAGACAAAAAAAGGCGTGGGGAAGGAGCTTGTTTACGACAGATATCAAAAAGAGGGTCTCATAGACCACTTCTTTGCCCCCGGCACGAGGCTGGTGGATTTTGTAAAGGGAAAGGCGGTTGAACTGGGTGACTTTGTTGCATCGCCCTATCGTTCAAGCATGAAGAGGTCCGGGGGAAAGATGACGCTGCGAATGTCGCGTACGGGCATTTTGAAAGCTGACGGAAAAGAACTCCCCCTGACGGTGACAAAGATAGTAGAACCGGTGTCTTCTCCGCCCTCACTCCATATCAGATATCTCCTGGAGAACCTGTCTGATGACGAGATGGAATTCACGTTTGGTGTGGAGTTTAATCTGTCTATGTCCGCGGGCAGGGCCCCCGGAAGGTACTATCTGTCTGAAGATGGTACCAGGGCGGGAAACCTGGCCATGAAGGGCTGCCTTTCGTCACAGTCAGAGTTAACAGTGGTGGATGAAGGTGTCGGCCTGATGGTCTCGTTTGGGTTATCCCCCGATGCGGACGTATGGGTATGCCCGGTTGAAACTGTCTCGCAGAGTGAGTCAGGGCTTGAAAAGGTGTATCAATGCTCGACGGTGCTGCCCAACTGGGGCCTGACGCTAGAGCCCGGAGGAAAGTGGGAGGCAGAGATAAAGAAACATATAACAGAAACCAGGCCCGTTTAGTACGTGCGGGAAGATCACAATATTATCGGAGTCCAGTCTGCGCCCCCCCCAAAAATGGTGGATTTCCAACCTGAGGCGGATCGCTGGTGTAATCCACTGACACAGTCAGTGGACTCCAAAAATTATATAAGTAGTTAGCGGAAATGCGGATTTTTGTAGAGGTATGTAGCAAGAAACTTAAGGAATTTCCAGGTTTTATCGGGTAAAATATATTTTTGAGAAGGGAAGTTTAAAGTATTGGTTGTGCAAGGCCATGAAGGTGTGGATATGAAGACCGTAGAAACAGGTCAACTGGAAAGAGAAGTTGTTGACAATATACACAGGGTAATTGCAACAACGCTCGACATAAAGGACGTCTACACCGGAATAGTAGCTGAGCTGAGGAAACTGGTTGATTTTGACAGGGCAAGCATCGCACTTCTTGGAGATGAGAAGGACACAGCCGTTACTTATGTAATATCAGCTGAATATAACGGTGTGGCTCTAAAAGAAGGAGAACCCTATCCGCTGAAGGGAAGCGTTCTGGAGAAGGTAATCACCACCGGGGGGCCCGTAATCGTAGAGGATACCGAAAATGACGAGTTCTCTACCGATAGCCTGCTGTTAAAGGAAGAGGGGATAAGGTCCCGGTTAAGTGTACCACTCAGGGCTAAGGAAAACGTTCTTGGAAGCATTAACCTCGGCAGTAAGAGGCCTGACAACTTCAGTATCACACATGCGAACCTATTGGAACAGGTCTCGCCTCAATTGGCCCTGGCCACTGAGAACACGATACTGTTCCGAAAAATAAGAGATTCAGAAGAAAAATATAAAGACCTTTATGATAACGCCCCGGTGTTATACTGTACTTATAGCATGGACGGCACCATACTTGATTGCAATCAGACTGCCGCCAGGTTGCTTGGTTACACAAAAGAATCCATTGTTGGTGAGAAAATAAGCCGTTTTATATTCCCTGAGGACCGGGAAAAGGCCGAAAAGACCCTGGTAGAGGGTCACGTGGACGATTTGGAACTACGAATGGTGAAGAAGGACGGCACCATAATTGACGTCAGCGTCAGCACCGCGCCTAAATATGACGTGGTTGGCAACGTTAACGGTTCAAAAATGGTTGCGAGGGACGTTACAGAGAAAAAACGGGCTGAAGATCGGCTGCTCCAGGAATCATACAAGGTACAATCCGTTGTCGAAGCCCTGGGCATCGGGCTTTGTTTGATGAATAAGGAGCTCAATATAACTTGGGGCAATAAGAAGATATCTGAGTTGTGGGGCCTTTCGGAGTCGGTGGTGGGCATGGCGTGTCCGGCAATCTTCCAGTGCAAAGAAATTGTCTGTCCCGCGCAGAAGGCCTTCAAACGTGGAGAAGGCCGGTTTCACGACATCCAGATTCTTACCAGGGAGGGGCGGCGGAGGTACATTGAGAACATCGCTATACCGATGAAAGATACGAGGGGAGAGGTTAAAAGGGTCTTGCTCCTCTCAATGGACATCACTGACAGAGAAAAGAGGATACACCAGCTGTCGCTGTTAAGTCAGCTTAGTGACGCGCTACAGCACACCCTTAAGCTGGAGAAGGTGTTTCAACTGGTCCTCACCTGCGTGACTGCCGGTCACGCGCTCGGTTTTAACCGCGCAATGCTGTTCCTGTTGAACCGTGAGCGAGACGCTGTCTGCGGAAAGATGGCTATAGGTCCCTCGAATTTGGAGGAGGCCTACGGGGTCTGGCAGGAGATATCCAAGCACCCGACGTTTGAGGGTCTCCTGGCGGACGTAGTCGAACTCAAGCCGCTCGAATCGGAGCTTAGCACAAAGACCACACTTTTGGCCTTTCCTGTCTCGGATGACAGGGAAATAGTCGTAAGGTGTCTGAAAGAGAAGGTGCCGCAGGTAGTAGAAGATGCAAATAATGACCCCAGGGTGACTGAGGAATTCCGTAATGCCATTGATGCGAAAGAATTTGTATGTGTGCCTCTCATGGTGAAGGGTGAGGCCATAGGGGTAATTGTGGCGGATAACGTATACAGCGCTGAACCGATAACGGAGGAGCACGCACGTATCCTGAATATGTTTGCCAAGTCGGCCGCTCAGGCGATAGAGAATGCCGAGACTTATCAGGAACTCGAGGACAAGATGGCCCAGTTGACGGAGACGCAGGACAGGCTCCTGCGTGCTGAAAGACTGGCGGCCATTGGCGAGGTGGCCTCATACGTGGCCCACGAGATACGAAACCCGCTGGTTACAATCGGAGGATTTGCGCGCTCCATCAAACGTCTTGGCTCAAACGACGAGAATATAGACACAAGCTCCAAGATCATTGTGCAGGAGGTGGGAAGACTTGAAAGGATACTTGACAACATAAGAGACTTCACCCGGCCCGCTGCGCCGCTGAAGGCGAGAGTGCACATAAACAAATTAATAGAAGACACCCTGGCGCTGACTGATGGCTATCTCAGGGAAAAGGATGTAGTTGTGCGCAAAGAACTTGGAGACGACCTCCCCGAGACACTCGCCGACCCATCCCAGATGAAGCAGGTGTTCCTGAACCTGGTAAAGAATGCCGCGGAGTCTATGGCAGAAGGCGGTATACTAACCGTAAAGACGTACGTGGAGGAGAATTCGATTAAGATAGATTTTGCCGATACGGGAGAGGGTGTGCCTTCCGAGATAAAGGGAAAACTCTTCACACCGTTTTTCACTACTAAGACGGGCGGCACAGGTGTCGGACTTGCGATATGTCAAAAGATAGTAGACGATCACGAAGGTAAGCTCATTGTATCCAGCGCAGAAGAACGCGGGAGTGTGTTTTCCATACTGCTCCCCGTGTTGGACGCTGGGGAAGAGGTAAGAAGGGGGGATAAACAATGATAAACATCTTGGTAGTAGAGGACGACAAGAACCAATGTCTTCTTTATAGGCAGGAACTTACCGAGGAGGGCTACGACGTGGAGGTCGCCAGGGACGGTAAAGAGGCGATAACCATGGCAAGGCTCAGGTCCCCGGACCTTATAGTAATGGACATAAACATGGCCGGAATGGACGGCATTGAGGCAATGGGAAAGATTCTGGGTGAGAACAACAAGATACCCATCATCATAAATACCGCATACACAAGCTACAAGGACAACTTTATGACATGGTCCGCTGATGCGTACGTGGTAAAGTCCTCTGACCTCGTGGAGCTTAAGAATACGATTAAGGAAATACTGCAGAAAAAGAGTCGTCAAAGATAAAATATGTCGATACCAGCCCCGTACACGTTCAATAAGGTGCTTGTGATTATCCTTGCGGGTGGGGAGGGGCAGAGGCTCTATCCCCTGACAAAAGACAGGGCAAAACCGGCAGTACCATTTGGCGGTGTCTACAGAATAATAGACTTCACCCTGAGCAACTGCCTCAATTCCGGGTTCCACAAGATAGCGCTCATCACGCAGTACAAGTCTATGTCGCTGGACCGGCACGTGCGCCTGGGCTGGTGGAATCTCTTTGTCAGCGAACTGGGAGACTTCCTGGAAATCATTCCACCCCAGATGAGGATATCCCACGAATGGTACCGCGGCACCGCAGACGCCGTTTACCAGAATATATATACCCTGGAGAGGGAAAAACCCGGGGTAGTTCTGATACTCAGCGGCGACCATGTGTATAAGATGGACTACCGCAAGATGTTGGATTTCCACCTTAAGAAAGAGGCAGACGTGACGGTGTCGTGCGTAGACGTGCCCATAGAAGAAGCCTGCCGCTTCGGCATCATGGAGATTGATGAGGAAAGCAGAACAACAGGTTTTCAAGAAAAACCTTCAAGCCCCAAACCCATGCCCTCCAACCCGGACAGGGTCCTGGCCTCCATGGGCGTCTACCTCTTCAACACAACAACCCTGGTCAGACGGATAGTTGAGGACGCCAAGACAGATTCGAGACACGATTTCGGCAGAGACGTGATACCCTCTATGATTGACAGAGACAGAATCTACGCATATCAGTTTGAAGACGAAAATAAAAGTCCGGTGAGGTACTGGAGGGACATCGGCACCCTCGACGCCTACTGGGAGGCAAACATGGACCTCATAAGCGCCAGCCCGATATTCAATCTCTATGACACGGACTGGCCGGTGCGCACCTACCGGGAACAATTTCCGCCGTCAAAGACCGTCTACGGCGGTGAAGACGGACAGATGGGAGAGGTCGTCAACAGCCTCCTCTCGGACGGGTGCATAATAAGCGGCGCAAGGGTAGAAAACTCTGTACTTTCCCCGGACGTCAGGGTAGAAGCTAAATCCAGTATATCAGACTCTGTCATTATGGAAGGGGTGAGGGTGGACGGAAACGTAAAGATCCGCAGGGCCATAATAGACAAAGGCGTACACGTCCCCGAAGGGACGGTTATCGGTTATGACCACGAAACGGACAGAAGCCACTTCACCGTGACGGAGAATGGAGTAGTTGTGGTCCCGAAGCAAATTACTATAATAGAATAAACACAACACGCAGGAGAAAAGGACCAGCGACATGAAACGATGCTCTCTTATGACAGTAACTCTGTTGTGCCTGATGGTTTGCTTTCCATCTTGTGAATGGTCGTGCTACGCGCCAGGCGAAAAACCTTCGGGCGAATACGGAGGCGTCTCTCCATCCGAAGAACGCGAGGCCTTGGAAAAGGCGACCGACAGTGAACTAAAGGACGTCATGAAGGCATCCGCAAAATATATGAAGAACCTGGAGGCATCGATGGAGAACGGTAACTGGCCTGCCACGAGGGTGTCCGCCAAGAAACTGGAAGACCTCATCGGAAAGCGCTGCGTGAACCTGTACGTAAAGGTCCATGGACGAGTATCGAGAAAGTTTACCGACATAAGCAAGGACTTCAACGAGCATGTGCTTAAACTGCTTAACGCCGAGCGGTACAACAAATACGAACTGGCCAGAACCCAGTTCGAAAACATGAAGCTCGACTGCGACAACTGCCATGATAAGTTCAGAGAGGAGTGACAGTAGTTTCTCAAACGACGGGCTCCCTGCGGGTCCGTCTAGCGGTCAGAACGCAAGAGGATATCGACGCGGTTTTTTGCCGGTTGCCGGATTCATAAGGCGCAGGCGGCTTGTGATAAATACCGAGACGACTACACAAAGGAGAGTGGGGCAACCTCCCCCGGAGTAGAATGAAGAAATCTCTTTATCTTGGTCTGATGCTGCTGTTGTTTATCTCAGTCAACACCGTTTCCTGTGAGAGGGCGGAGGAGGAGCCGGAAGAAGAGACTATGGTGGCGCTCATGGAAGAGGAAGAAGAATTCTTCGGAGAAAAAATACCCGCACTTGAAGAGTGGGCGGAGCAGGAATGGGAGGAGAGGGCGCCGGTAGAAGAAGAGGAGGGGGAAGAGCCCGTAGAGCTTGAGACCCCGGGGGGCCTCAAAGAGGCCATGGCGGCCACCTCGCGCGCCATGAGACGGCTCAGCCGGAGTGTAAAGAAGGATAACTGGGAAGGGATAAAGGATTCCGGAAAACAGGTAGAAGACCTGATTGCCGGCCGGTGCGTCACACTGTACTTCAAACAACACCCTTCAGGGGTGCCCACGGAATTTATCATCATCGGAGACCGTTTCAGGGCCGCGATACAATCCCTCGTCAGGGGGGCAAAGGGACGTAATTCCGACGACGTGCTTCGCGAGTTCTTTGTAGTAAAAGGGACCTGCAAGGACTGCCACAAACTCTTCAAAGAGAAGGACGAGGAGGAATAACGCCCGGCAGTAACATTTGTAGTGGCAGAGCTTACTCTGCTTTCATGTAGTGGCAGAGCTTGCTCTGCATAGTGTCGAGCAAGTCATGCCTTAGGCAGACATGCCTATGGCACGGCTTGACCACTACACAGTCGGTGGGGCAGGTCTTGGTAATCCTTCGCCGAGGGCTACGGACACCTCGCGCCTGGCCGAATGAAAGTGTCCGGCACCCCTCTGATTTCCATTCTGAAGTCAAAAGGGGAATATGGGTTCAGTACATACACTAAAGCCCGCGTAAGAATTTTCTGAAGGCACACCAGCAAAGAGGGCTATATATTCATGCTAATTAGTCGTCTGCACTTGTATGTCCCGTACGGCTCAAGTGTATTATCCCATTCATGTTTATCAAATCGATTGGCTTATGTTTTGCAAACTGTTTAACACCTTTCGTAAAACCAGAAGTGCAAGCTAATATAGCCCTTTTAGCCTTTGCGTGTTTCATTGCACCGTATAGGTCTCTTACTACAGCAGGGCCAACTGGGTTCTTGTGAACCTTACATTGTACAATAACCTTATGCCAACCTTTATGTGCAATAATATCAACCCCTCCATCACCTGAGCCTTTAGCTACTTTTTCAATGTTGTAGCCGTTTCTGCTCAATACAGATGCAAATTCATGTTCAAACTGTTTACCAGTTAGAGACCCCCAAAATTCAGTCTGTGTCCTAGTGAACCACGCATCAAACTTATCCTTAGCTTTTTTGTACTCCCTAAATGTCTTAATATGCTTATTGAATAATGGCAGAGTATGATGATAAATGAGTGCGACAAACAATGACACGATAAGCCCACATGACGCACCAATTAGAGCCATAAACCCCCCACCAAGTAATGCCATTAATATGTGCCCCGCTTCCACTGCGTGAAAAGGTGTGCCCAAAGGAACTACGAATGTGAATGCTTGGATTACTCCTAGAACTGCTCCTAGAATTATTACAGTTTTAAAAATCCAATATACAGTTTCTTCTTCATACTTCTTACAGCTACGAATATCCTCTTTCGTTAGGCCGTAATCTTCTAGTGTTGGTTCTTTCATAATCGTACTCAGTAAGGGCACTAAGCAACAGAATAATAAGGTGTACTTCTTAGGTAGGCTCCTCTAGTGGGGAAATCTACTACTAGCCGGACGCGTTGTCAAGCCCCCCCTCACAAATGGTCTAGTCTCTATACATTCTCCTTATAGCACACTATAATATGCCAATCTACCTCAGGTGGACTGACTAATAATCCTTTCGGGTCTTAGAGGGGCAAAGGACATGGCAGATAATGGGTGCAAATGGGAACCACCTTTTCCCTGGAGAGATTATGCTAAATGTAGCGAACCACCCCTTCTAAACGACCCCAAGGGCTACTGTCTCCTCCACTCTGAAGACGAGGATAAAGATACTCAAGCATTCATAAAAAGAGTGAAGGAGAAGATAGAGACTGAAAATAACACAATAGACCTCCGAGGTTGTTTCTTTCCCATAGTTTTTGACTCCTGGCCCTTTAAAAAATCAATATTCCCCGAGAAACCTACACTTTTCAACTGGGCAACATTCGCGGAGGGGGTAATTTTAGCCGCAACCACATTCAATGGAGAAACGCACTTTAGCGGAGCTAAGTTCCTGAAGAAGGCTACGTTCAGAAATGCTATATTTAAAGGAGTGACTGAATTCAGCGATGCCACATTTGAGAAGGGAGCAGATTTCATAAATGCTAAGTTCCTGAGTTCTGTGGAGTTCTCTAAAACTACTTTTAAAGGTGAACTAACGAGCTTTAGGGGGGCTGCCTTTGAAGATGTAGACTTTAAGACTACACAATTTCTAGCTAAGCAGGTTTCGTTTACCGATACTATCTTTTATGGAAGTACCAATTTTGATAATTCTCATTTCGATAACCAAGTGTATTTTATACGAACTACGTTTTATGGAACCCATGAAATAGTCAAATATAAGTTACCGTTTCTAGAATTCCCAGAACCACTCGAAGATAAAATATCTTACCATCATCACACTGGTCTTTTCATTTTCAAAGGAGTTATGTCTGGACAAGAAAAGACTCAATTATTAAACCTGTCAGAAGACAAGTTATATGGGAAGACTATAGAGAAGCTTTCGAACAAGCCTCCAGAAAAACTCCGTAGGTTTTTCTGGGTCGAATTCCCGAGGACGTACAAACAGGCAGTGTTTGCGGATACTGACCTAAGTAAGTCTAGCTTCCTCAATTCAAACATAGACAAGGTGGACTTCAGGTACTGCAAATTTGTGGAAAATGGAGGAAGGCTAAACGTTTTAAAAGACGAACGTGATGCCGATATTGAGGTACAAAAGGATCCTAAAAACAAGAAAGTCAGGGAAAAACAGTATGAGCCGGTACGACGACTCTATTTGGAATTAAAGAAAAACTTTGAAGACAAAAAAGACTGGAACAGGGCTGGAGATTTTCACTTTGGGGAGATGGAGTGCGGACGGAAAATGTACGGGTGGTCAATCGTGGAAGGTGTCTTGTTTAACCTATATTTTTGGGCAAGCGGCTACGGCGAGAGACCACTAAGGGCATTAGGAGTATTTCTAATACTCGTGTTTCTTGTATTCCCGTTGCTTTATTGCCTTTCGGGGGATGGTTGCTTCTTCCAAAGTATGTGGAACAGCCTAATGGTTACTTCATTTGGTAGGGTTGCTAAGCCAGAAATTACGAGCTATTTGGGGCCAATCATTTGGCTGATTGAAATAATAGTTTGTCCCACCCAGTTCGCTCTCTTTGCCCTAGCCCTGAGGAGGAAGGTGAAGAGGTAAGATTGTCTAGTGGGCAAATCTACAACTTGCCAGAAGGCTTGTCAAGCCTAATGGCTTTGGTAACCAATAGGTGTCCATGACAACTCAGGATGAACTGTTGACAGTCTGTTGACGGTAAAATCTTTTGTTGTTGTCTGCCTAACCCTTTGAGACATAAAGATGTAATGGCGGGAATGTGTGGGAGTCGAACCCACCTATCCGCTTATGAGGCGGACAAACCGGATTTGAAGTCCGTCGGGACCACCGGGCCCCATCCATTCCCCTTTGACATCAACGTATCACATCACTATACTCCTGACAAGTGTAAGAACCGGCCTAAAAGTGCGGAAGACTGCTAATTTGAAGTCTCTTCAGAGGAATTTGGAAAATCGCAGGGCTAAAGCCCTGCGGCACCCGCTACAACAACAATGTGTGCCTCAGAATGACGGTTGTGTAGACGTTCTGAACAAAGATTACGTTTGTGGACTACAGATGTTCGCAGAGTAAACTCTGCCGCTACAACAACAATAGATACGTTCTGAATAAAGGTCATGAAGCTGTGATGTCTAAGGAACATTCATTTCCAGATGAAGTTAAGAAAAGGGTTGATGCCCGGTTTAAGGGGATGCTCGGCGCCGTCGGTGAGGAGTATATGCTCTCCCCGGATGACGGTGAGAGCGGGGAAGAAAGTTATAAAAGAGTGGCGCTGTTGATGGACAATATGGGCCTGCTTGTCGTTGAGGTCCAAATAGACCCTGATAAAAACACAAACATTTACTCCGTTAAATACACCGGTACAAAACCCACCAGGCTGGAAACCCATTTAAGTCAGCAAGGGTTTACAACAAACGCCCTTCCCTTTAAGGGCCTGACTGCCAGGCTGGAGGAGTTTTTGTAGCGGTGCACGTGCCGCTAGGGTGCTGATACGGTGAGCGCCATCTCAGGCGTCTGGGTAACGGTCCAGTAGGGGTAGCCGGCATATATCTCGCACTTGACCCTGTATTCCCCCGGCTCCGGTATCTTCTCACGAATATGGTAAGTAACGCTTTTCCCGGGGCCAAGGACCCAGATACCCTCCTCTACAATTTTGGCGGCGTTGAAGTCGCTGATTGGCCAATAGCGCAGGATTATCGTAGCGCCGCTGCCGTCGCGCCTGTAGTCGGGGAACATCCAGCGCACGCCTCCTTCATTGACGACGGTAAAGAAAAAATCGATATCATCCTGTGTCGTCGGGCTGCGCGGTTTCCAGTCTAAATCTACGTGCAGCGGCCCCTCGATTACAGAAATGTACTTTACGCGTTCGTTGTTGATATAGTTGTGCTCGGTGACGCGGCGGTCTGTGTTGATAGCGGCCTTAACCACGTTTCTGTTATATCTGGTGGAGAAGGTGCCCGTACCCTGGATTTCTCCAAATCTCCATGAGAGGGTCTCGCCCTGCTTCAGGCCCGGAACGTCGGCCTCCAGGTGGGTAGTATACGCCTCGCTCCCGACCTGCACGTCAAGCTCAAGCCTGAAAGCCCCGGCGTCGGCAGTTCCTTTGTTACGTATGATGACCTCAATATCCGGCCGGTCGAACACCGAGGGATTTACCGGCGTCCAGCGGATGTCCACGATATCCAGGTCAGGTTGAGGGGGTAATATATTTATTGGAACCCTGTGAACGTTATTGTACGTACGTTCTTCTCCCTGAACCGGCTCTATGCGAAAGACAGCTACGTATTCACCCGGAACGGCGTTGCCAGGTATGACAACCGGGACCTTCATGTCATAAGTGGCCTGTTCCTGACCATAGGGAGGAAGCGTAACCTGGGCCGTGGAGGCTTCTGCCTGCCAGCTCTCAGGGAGGCCGTATGCCCCGACGTTTACCGGCCCCTCGTAGGTGGTGTTGCCCTGATTTGTTATGGTAATAGTATAGACGACGGTATCACCAGGGGCTACGGCGTCGCGCAGGTGGAGCCAGGGGTTGTCTTCCACAAGCTTACCGTAGCCGGAGATGACGAGGTCCGGGAATTCTCCCTCTCCACCGCGGGCCCCCGGAAAAGAGGCGAGTTGAAGACACAGGACACAACAAAATAGCGTGACGCATGAGCGAAGTTTCTGCCTCATAACAGGGCTCCATCCGCAGTAGAATAATTACGGCAAAAGGTTTCCCTCGGTGTCAAAGGACATGGTTGCCGCCTCCGAGACTGTTTCCAGGTCCCGGCGTCCGTTTAATTCACCAGTATAGGCATCTGAGACGCTCAGTTCTTCGAGGTCCCGGGTGCTCTTTATCCTTACGATACGCGCATGTTCAGGTTTAACGAGACCCAGCGTGTCTAGTGCCTGTGTCAGGGCCTCCCTGTCAGTAGCACAGGTTGGGGGAATCTTGGCCCCCTCGGGCCTCAGGGCGGTAATACAGTTTACGTCCGTGTCGGCAATGTTTATCTTGTCGACAAGGCGTTTGGTGGTAAAGTCGGCAAACCCGATCCCACAGGCGTTGCCGTCGGATTTACCTGTAAGGTCTCTGACAAATATCCTTTTTATTTTTATATTGGAGTGTTCTTTCCTCCCGATGATTGACGTGTCTATTCCAGTACCCGAGATGTCTTTGCCCATCTCGTCTACGACCAGGAGGTCAATCTCATTGAAGGGCAGTTTTGCCGTCAGGCTGACAGCCTTCTCCAGGAGTTCCGGTTCCCTCTCCAGAAGTCTGTCCGGTAATACGGCCTCCAGCCCCGCAACTTCGCCCCTGGCGTTTTCAATGACGGCCAGGCCTAAAAGGACGGGGAGCTTTTTCAGGAGGATAGGGACTGTGTCGTTTATGATTTCGTCGAATGAATATTCCTGTGTCGCGCGGTGGTATATTGTGGCAGCGGGCTGCTTGCCCAGCCCTACAAGGAGCATCTTGACGAGACCGCTCTCAATTCTGCCGCTAAAGCGTGTATGTGTCTTGATGCGGTTGATGAGGACTATGTGGTCTGCCCCGGCAGCATGTTTGTCCATATGCACAGGAAACCCAAGGGGGCTGGTGCCCATATCTACCACCTCCATTGAGGACCTGATGGGGACGCCCATGCGGGCCTCCGTAATTCCATACCCGGCCAGCACTGCGGCCTGCCCCTCCGCGGTGGCACCGCCATGGCTGCCCATGGCAGGGATTATAAACGGTTTAGCCTCCAGGTTTTGGAGTGTTTTTATCACCGTCCGGGTAATAAGTGCTATATCCGCGATACCCCGGCTGCCGGCGGTAACCGCCACGGTATCGCCTGCTTTTACCCTTGAAGCGGGTTGAAGTTTCAGGAGTTCTTGCCCGGTTGCAGAGGCGACGTCTTCAATCCTTTGCATAGAAAACCTCTGTCTGACCTTTATCATCTTTGGATACATAATTAAACCCTGGTAAGTGCGATTGCGGTTAAGCGGGGCGGCAAACGGTTTTTAGAACGGGTGAGTCTTTTTTGCCTCTTCCACAAAACCAGGGGTAAGGATACCGCCGGAGACAATGACCTTAAACCCTTCTTCTACGCTTAGATGGGTGTCTTCCACATCAGACTCGGGAAAGAGCACAACAAAACCGGAAGTGGGGTTAGGTGAGGTGGAGACAAAAACGCTTACCAGCGTGCTCCCGTCTTTAAGTTGAAAAGAACCCGTTACAAAACCGAGGGCCTTCGACCCCCTCCTTGGAAAATCGACCAGCACCACCCGTTTAAAGGCCCCCTTGCCCGGAAGAGTGGCGCTGCGAATAAGCTGTTTCGTTGTGCCGTAGATATTCTTTACCAAGGGCATTCTCTCCAGTATGCTCTCACCGAAAGATATAATTCTCCTACCGATAAAGTTTGTGGCGAAGGCACCGGCAAAATAAAGGAGCAGAAAAAGCATTATCAGCCCGATAAGGAACATCAGGGGGGTCAGCACCGAGTCGGGCACCCTCAACTGCACCCAGTCCGACCTGAGGAATATCCTCTGAACCACAGGCACCATGGTTCCACCGGCAAAGGTAAAGAGCAGTTTGAGGACGTAGAACGTGATGTATAGGGGCAGCAGGACGATGGCGCCCGCAATGAGCCTCTTCTTTATGTCCGTAGTGAATATGTGTATAAAGCCACGGCGCCCTTTGCGTTTTTTATGTAGTTCACGTTCTTTGAGTATTTTTCTGCGATCCATGTTGTGTTTGCCGTCCTCCGGTAACGTTGTTGTTACTGGTTAGGTGAAATTTTTCATTATCTACCACTTAACTACACAAGAAACAGCCGTCATAAAGTCTTCAAGTCGAACTACAAGGCCCATTTAGACATGTAAAAGGCAATAATCCCGGACAACATGAAATTAAAATCCACAACCGCCTCGCACATCAAGCCC
This sequence comes from Candidatus Bathyanammoxibius amoris, assembly GCA_024451685.1. Taxonomy (NCBI): domain Bacteria; kingdom Pseudomonadati; phylum Planctomycetota; class Candidatus Brocadiia; order Candidatus Brocadiales; family Candidatus Bathyanammoxibiaceae; genus Candidatus Bathyanammoxibius; species Candidatus Bathyanammoxibius amoris. The sequence goes on from JAMXCW010000003.1 coordinate 127,196, forward strand.
TCGCCGATGAGCCTGACATGATACAGGTAAAGGTAGAAACAGGCGTAGATAACACAAGGGATGAGGAAATAGCTAAACGTAGACGTCCACCCAAAAGTGGGACTCAAGGTCAGAACAGAGGCCATTAAGATTGCGACAGTGACAAGCATTATCTTGGTCCACTTATTGCCAAGGGCTATTGGGATAGTGTCCCTGCCGACAATCCTGTCTACATGAATGTCCCGGATATCTAAGAGAACGGCCCGGATGAATGCGATGCTGAATGTGAAGGCCATGGCCACCCCCAAGGCCGAGAGGTTTTGCGAATCGCTGACCAAAAACGGTATAAGGGCTGTAGTCAGGGCCCAGGCTATTCCAAAGAAAATTTCTTTTGAACCCGCAAACTGCTCAAGCCCCTTATACCTCAAGAGGCTCGAAACGCTTGAAGGCACGACCTGTAGTCGAAAGGCGATTACAAAAAAGACGCTGGCCAGGAATAACATCAGGAAGACCGAAAAGTCCAGTACTAAGGCTAACCCGTAACTGGCGAATATACCGGCAAAACCAAGTACCAGAAATACGGACCTGTAGCTGTCATAGAGCGTTGCTATAGTGGGTTCACTTATGGCTGCCGCCTCTCTGTTGGCGGTGTTATTCAATACATGCATGGAGAACAGGAACAACGCCGCGATTATACAGTAGATCATCTTGGGCTCAACGCCAAGCAGAATGGTGTTGGCATAACTCAGGGCTATCGCGCCGATCCCAAGATAGAGACAACTTCCGACAAATATGTTGAAAACCGCCTTTGCCATGCCCCACATCCTGGCAGTCTTGTGTTTTTCATAAGTGGCAATCCTGTCTTCAATCCTCTTTGTCAACCATTGCGGAGTGGAAGCCCCGGCTGTTATACCCACAACGTCAAAATCGCTAAAGTTGTCAAATTCCAATTCTTTTTCCGTTTCGACATGAAAGGTGGGAACCCCTTCTCTCTCGCATATCCGTACCAATCGGGTCGTATTGGCGCTTCCCCTGCCGCCGACGACCACCATAGCATCCACTTCTTGACAAAGGTCTATTACCTCCGCCTGTCTGTCATTGGTGGAATGACAGATAGTATTAAAGACCTGACAGTGGGCATATTTCTTTTTGAGCAGGGAGGTTATTTGTTTGTAGAGCCGCTTGTCCTGAGTAGTCTGGGCCACCACGCATACCTTGTCCAGGGGGGGGAGCTTCTCTATGTCTTCGACCGAGCCAACCACGTGGCCGGCGCCCTCCGCATGTCCCAGAAGCCCCACTACCTCAGCGTGTCCCTCGTCACCGACTATAATAGTAGAGAAGCCCTGCGAGGAGTATCTCTTTATAATGGATTGCACCCGTGTCACGCGGGGGCAGGTGGCGTCACAAATCTTCGCCCCCATAGATTCAATCCTGTCTCTTCGGGAGGGGGTGATACCGTGGGCCCTTATTACCACGGTACATCCAGAGACATCCAGGCCGTCCTCTACGGCACTGATGCCCCTTGCCCTTAACAGCTCCAACACCTGAGGGTTATGGATTAAGGGGCCGTCCGTATATATATTGCCGTTTTTGCGGTTTTCGCTCTGCGCCGCATTAAGGGCTATGTCCACTGCCCGGCGCACGCCCATACAGAATCCTGCCGTTTTGGCAACCACTACCTTCAAAATTTATGTCCTGGCTTGTGATTAAGTTGTGTGTTAGATACGTCTTAAAAGAATCTTAGCAGATTCTTAAGACCATGTCAAAATATTTCGATTCATAAGGACTTGCAGGGTTTTTCTTGCATGTGTCACGTTAATTTTTATAATAGTTAGCCCTTAACATAAGTTGTTAATACAACTTAATACAGCCCCTTAGATTGTGAGGAGAAGTTATATGACGGCGCAGTTGATTGACGGCAATGCACTCGCGCAGAAGATAAGAGATGAGCTGGCCAGGGAGGTTGAATCGTTAAAAGAAGGAGGAAAGGCGCCGCATTTATTTGCGGTTCAGGTGGGCGAGAATGCCTCCTCTCAGGTATACATCCGCAGCCAGGCGAAGGCCTGTGAAGAAATAGGCCTGCAATACACCCTCGAAAGTCTGCCGGGGGATATAACTGAAGCTGAGCTGATAGGACACATAAGAAGGCTTAATCAGGACTCCTCTGTTACCGCTGTCATAGTGCAATTGCCGCTGCCCGCAGGTATTAACGCCCAGCGGGTACAGTCCTCGATAGTCCCGGAGAAGGACGCTGAGGGGATGAACCTGGCAAGCATGGGGCGGCTGGTGTACGGCAAGGCGAGACTGGCCCCCTGCACCGCTATGGCCGCGGTAGAACTTATAAAGAGCACCGGAGTGGAGATAAAGGGCAAAGAGGTCACTATCGTCGGTCGGAGCGCGATAGTCGGAAAGCCTGTTGCCCTTTTGCTGCTTGACCTCCATGCCACGCTGACCATATGTCACACCAGAACCAGGGATATGGCCTTCCACACAAAAAGGGCCGATATACTGGTCGTGGCCGCGGGAAAGGCGGGGTTTCTGGCGGGTGATTTAGTAAAACCCGGTGCGATTGTAATCGACGTTGGCATAAACAGAGTGCCGGAATACGATGCAGACGGTAAGCCGGTCCTGAACAAAAGCGGCAAGCAAAAGAAGAAAACCGTGGGCGATGTAGACTTTGCGAGTGCCAGTGAGGTTGCTTCTCAAATAACCCCCGTACCGGGCGGGGTTGGACCGGTTACTACCGTAATGCTTCTAAAAAACGTCGTAGAAGCCGCAAAGCTGACCCGTTGACCGGCCTGTATGTGGTAGACGCCGCCGGCTGAATCGGCTCTTTTGAGCGGGAATTCTACGGAATTGGCTCAATACTACCACATGTGTGCATCCACGTATGGCCGCGCGCTCATCCTGCCCACCGCAGGGGGTGACGCCTTTAGCCGCGGCATTAATCCTGTTGACAATATCCAGGGTTTCGTGTTAAATTCTACGTTTCGGCTTGCAGGGATTTTGGAGATTATTATAGATGAAAACCTTTGTTGCAAAAGACGGCCTGGTACCGAAGGTATGGTACGAGGTTAACGCGGACGGCAAGGTGCTGGGCAGGATGGCGACGCGCATCGCCACCGTTCTGCAGGGTAAACACAAACCGCAATACACGTCTCATGTGGATACGGGTGATTTTGTCGTAGTGTATAATGCGAAAAAAGTTAAACTTACGGGGAATAAGTTGAAGGATAAGATGTATAAGCGTTATACGGGCTATCCCAGCGGCCTGAAGCTCAAACCCGCCGGGGAAATGCTGGAGAAACACTCGGACAGGGTGGTAAGGCTGGCTGTGAAGCGTATGTTGCCCAAGAGCAAATTGGGAGACAAGATGATAAAGAAACTCAAGATTTATGCGGGTCCCGAACATCCCCATGAGGCGCAGCAGCCCAGGGAGTTAACTTTTAATTAAAGGCGAGGTAAATGGCCAGGACAGCAAAAACCGGCAATGACGATAATAAGACTAACTATGTATGGGGTACCGGCAGGCGGAAATCCTCTGTCGCAAGGGTTCGCCTGATAGAAGGCGACGGCGCCGTGTCTATAAACAAGTCTCCACTTGATGACTTTTTTTCAAGGGACATAGACAAGGCCGTAGTGCTGGCCCCTTTGAAGGCCACGGACACCCTGGGTAAGTACAAGGTGTTTGTGAACGTTACCGGCGGTGGCACCACAGGACAGGCAGGCGCAATCTCGCTTGGTGTATCCCGTGCGCTTATGAAGGTGGAAGGCGAGCACATGGAAATCCTCCGCGTTCAAGGCTTTCTGACCAGGGACAGCAGGATGAAGGAACGCAAGAAGTACGGAAAAAAGGGTGCAAGAAAGAGCTTCCAGTGGACTAAGCGCTAAACAGCGCCGCTTGCTGCAGCCATTCTTTTAATAACCCCCTCCATATATTTCTCCTCTTATCTCGAACTCTTATTGCGCAGGTCTACTCTTGTCTGAAAACTCGATAGGGCTGCCACGTTCTTAATAATGTCGCGGTCTTGGTATTTAATTTGAAGGTTTAGGATATGAAGCTGGGAGTTACCCTGAGTTCTCTTGGGTCGGATGTTAAAGAGGCGATTGGCAATGTCTCAAGAACCGGCCTGGCGACGATAGACGTTGACGCCGCCCATGGCCCTATCACCCCTGAGCTGTCACACAGCGGACGCCGTGACTTCTTGCGCTACGTGGGTTCATATGGCCTGGAGGTCAGCGCGCTTTGTGGTGACTTTGGAAGGGGTTTCTCTGATGAAGGAGCTGTAGAGCGGCTTTTTGACGAGACCGAGAAGCTTATAGGGCTGGCGCTCGACCTGAGGGTGCGGATAATCACCACCGGGATAGGCCGGGTGCCTGAAGACGAAACAGGCAGGGCACGCGGCAGGCTCCGGGAGGTATTGAATGAGGTAGGGAAGCGGGCCGAAAATTATGATATCCACCTTGCGAGCCACGTGGGTGAGTCAACACCCGCTGATCTAAAAAAGATGCTAGATTCCCTGAATACGCAGGGTGTCAAGGTGTGTTATGACCCTTCGGTACTGATACCCAGAGGGCTGGACGTGGTTAGTGGTGTACGTGAACTGGGCGGTTATATAGTCCATGCCTATGCCAGAGACGTCCTGAAAGGAGAGAGGGGTTACGCGGAGACGGTGCCGGGTGAAGGGATAGTGCCTTTCAGGGATTACGTGCTGGCCCTCTGCGAGATTGGCTATACCGGGCATCTTGTGGTAAAGAGAGAGGCGGGAGACGGGGGCATCGAGGACGCCATAAAGGCCAGGGAGTTTCTTGAGAGAATAATTATTTAGTATCAGGCGTATCGCCTAACCCGCCCCCGGTCCATTTATAACCCGTTGGTTTCACTACCTGTAAAGCCCGTGTTTTTTAATGTACAGTTCCACATTCTGCGGTACCATGTGGCTTATAGGGAGACCGCTTCTTAGTCTCCTCCTTATCTCCGTGGAGGAGATGTCGACAGGGGGGATTTCTACCTGAATCCGCCTTATTTCCTCCACCTTTTCCCGTCCCAGTATGGGTACGAGCTGGTTCAGATTGTCCAGGGTGTTGCCGGGCCGGTTCACCACTACGATACGGCACAGCTCGGCAAGCCGTTTAATTTCCTTCCATGTAGGCAGCTCGTTTACGGTGTCCGTGCCGATTATGAGATGTGGGTCCGAGTCCCTGCCATAGAGTTCCGGGTGGGCCTCTACGGTGTCGATGGTATACGACTTGCCCTCGCGGGAGATCTCTACGTCCGAGACATCAAAGTGGTCGGTGTCTTTTATGGCCAGGGCGACCATCTCATAGCGGTGCCGGGCGTCCACAATGTCATCTGCGTTCTTATGGGGCGGCTGACCCGAAGGGATGAACTGGACCCTGTCGAGTCCGTGCCTGTGATACACCTCTTCAGCGATGATGAGATGTCCGATATGAACGGGGTTAAAGGTTCCCCCCAGGATACCGATTCTCATGGGTTTATTCTCGGTTTGGTGTTGCCCTGCCTAGGTGTATAGATTATATTTTAACCACGGCGTAAGTCAACAAGAAGGCCGCAGCGACTGCCGTGTGCGCCCAAGTAATTACGTCCTGTGCGGCGGCTCTTTCTGGATGACCATGGATGACCGGAAAGATTTTTTAAAAAATGCTTGATGCCGCATGCAAGATGCGTACGCTGTTTCATGAGGAAATATTATACAGGCAGGGCCCAATACATTGAAGGATGCATAAGTAGAGAAAGGATGGTGCTTATAATGAATTATATCACAAAGAGGCTGTTTGCCGTTGCCTTTGTGGTTTCAATTAGTTTGGCCTCAATTATGCCGTATACTCAGGCAGGTCAGGAATCTGTGAGTTCTGTGGAAGAAAATGTGGCCCAGTTGTTAAGTACAAGGAAATGCCCGGGTTGCGACCTGCACGGTGCCAACCTGAAGGGCGCCCAGCTTGAGAATGCAGACCTGAAAGGCGCCAACCTGAGCGGTGCGGATCTGATGAATGCCGAGCTGAGCGGCACCGATTTGAGCAACGCGGACCTGACGAACGCGAACCTGGAGGCCGCCGTCTTGAGTAATGCGAACCTGAACGGTGCCAAACTGGACGGTGCCCGGGTAATAAACGCGGGGTTTATCAGCGTCAGGGGCCTCACCCCGGAGCAGAAGGACGACCTTCGAAAGCGTGAGGCTATAGTGATTGATGATTAGCCGGCGGACCATCCGGCTCCCTTAGTTCGTTCCCGGCACGGGAACGGCTGGATGTTTTGAAAACTCCTTACTCAAAATTGTAACCAGGAGAGAAAGGACGGTACTGAGGATGGGTAACATCAAAGGGTCATTATTGGCCGTTGCCGTTATCGTTTCTATCGGCGTTGTTTTGGGTATGTCGGGCATAAAGACGCGCCCGGTCTATGGTGCCTCTGTAGAGGAGAATGTAGAAAAACTGCGAAGTACGAATTCATGTCCGGGATGCGACCTGCATGGTGCGGACCTCCGCAACACCAACCTTGAGGACGCCAACCTTAACGGTGCAAATCTTAGAAACGCCAACCTGAGCGGTTGTGAACTGCAAAATGTGGATTTCAGGGGCGCTAACCTGGAGGCAGCCGACCTCAGGCGTGGTGACTTTAACGGCGCAGACATGAGCGGCACCAGCCTGAACGGGGCGTGGGTTCAAGGCGCCGACTTTCTGAGGGTAAGGGGCCTCACCCCGGAGCAGAGGAAGTACCTTAAAGAAAACGGAGCCATCATCCGCAAGGATTAAAGGATTAACGGTTACGGCTACCCGGTTTCCCACCGGGCTATCTACCCAGGGGTGACGTCACTACTGTGGAGAAGGTTTTCGTGCGGAAGTTTTGGTGGAGAAAGGATGGTGTTGTAAATGGGTAATGTACAACGTTTATTGCCGATTATTGCGTTCCTGATTTTGACCGGATGCACTGCAAGTAAATTGGGTATGCAAACAAGTTCGATTTATGGACCGGCGGTATATGACAATTTAGAAAAAGTGCGGAATACGAATTCATGTCCCGGCTGTGACCTTCGTGGAGTCGACCTTGATAGTGGTTTTCTGAGTAACGCCAACCTGAGTGGCGCCAATCTTAGCGGCGCCAACCTGAGCAGTGCCATGCTTGTGGAAGCCAACCTGAGCGGCGCCATACTGGTAGATGCCAACCTGAGAGGCGCCACACTCCGGGGTGCCGACCTGAGCGGCGCAGACCTGAGCGGTGCCAATGTCTATGGCGCCATCTTCTTACAGGCGAAAGGACTCACCCCGGAACAGAAGGAGGACCTAAAAAGCCGCGGCGCCCTCTTTCACGGGCCTGCTTTTTAGGGCACGAATGCTTTTGCCGCTTGATGCGTGTAGTCTACCCGGGTGTGTAATGTGGAAGGAAGAATATCAAAGGCCAAATGGGACCTTACTGGAGCGACCCGATGGCGGGGGACGTGGGAAAATTAGTTGAGTGTGTACCGAACTTCAGTGAGGGGAGAGACCTTGAGAAGATTAGAGATATAACCGTGACCATAGAGGACTCCCCCGGTGTCAGGCTTCTGGATGTGGAGGCAAACAGCGATTATAACAGGGTGGTGGTTACGTTTGTGGGCGGGCCGGAGGAGGTGAAGGAGGCCGCGTTTCGTTCGATAGCCAGGGCCTCAGAGCTGATAGATATGTTGGTCCAGAATGGTCACCATCCGCGTATGGGTGCGACGGATGTGTGTCCGTTTGTACCGATAGCAGGGGTAACGATGGAAGACTGCGTAAGGGTGGCCCGGGAGCTTGGCAGGGGGGTCGGAGAGAGACTGGGAATACCTGTATATCTATATGGAGAAGCGGCCAGAATTGCAGATAGGGTGGCCCTTTCAAATATACGCAGGGGTGAGTACGAGGGCCTGGAAAAAAGACTGGCGGGTTCTATGTGGAGGCCTGATTTCGGACCATGTGAATATACCGACAGTGTGAGAAGGACCGGCGCGACAGCTATAGGGGCACGGAAGTTCCTGATAGCCTTTAACATAGGACTGAATACGTCTAGCGTCGGCCTAGCGAGAAAGATCGCGGGCCGGCTCAGAGATTCAGGGGTAATAGCAATACATCAGGGGAAGAAGGTAAGGATACCGGGGAGATTGAAAAAGGTGCAAGCCATCGGGGTGCCGATGGACTCTGGCACAACCGAAGTCTCTATGAATTTACTGGATTACGATGTTACGCCGCCGCACGTGGCGTTTGAGGCCGTGAAGGATGAGGCGGAGGGCCTGGGTGTGGAGGTGACGGGTAGTGATATAGTTGGTCTTGTCACAAAGGAACCGCTCCTTGTGGCCGGGGCGTTTTACGGGTGCGGGGGTACGGAGAGGCAACGGATAGAGGCGGCAATCAAGGGACTGCGGCTTCAGAACTTTGATATGGACAAGAAAGTAATAGAATACGCTGTTGGGTTTAATGAATAAGATTAGCCACTTAAGTCGTGTGGATTTTAGTCTGAATAGACTGAAACACCAGGCTTATGATATGTCCGTTCGGCGCCTTTTACGGTCTCAACCCTCAACCGGGGAGTATACGTACAGCGTGTTGGTTTCGTCACAGATTATATAAATATTTCCGTCCGCATCCATGGTAATTCCCTCCGCCTTAGGGACGTCTATAGTGAATGAGCCTAAGAGCTTACCGCCGGGCGTATACTCCATAACCTTCTTTGACTCATGGCTTAAGATAAGAAGGTTTCCGCTCCCGGTGTCACGGTGTATGCCGGAGAGGTCGTCGGCCTCGTCCACCTCAAAGGAACCTGCGATGGTGCCGCCTTCATCCAGTTCCATCACCCGCCTGGGGTCTTTTTCATTGACCACAAAGACGTGTCCATTCTCCGGGTTATGGGCAATGCCCTCCAGACCGTGATTAAAGTGCCACAGACGGTAATTTATGGGCACCTTGACCGTACGTAACGTCTTACCCTGTTTGTCTATCTCCTTAATTTCTCGATATCTCTCCTCGGCAAGTAGGAACGTGTCGGTAGCTGGCTTGTAGGCAATCCCCTCCAGGTCATTTGAGGGGACGTCAATCGTCTCAAGCACTATTCCCCGCTTGTCTATCTGGTAGAGGCCACCGCCGCCGTCTCTGACCGTCCAGAGGGTGTCAGTTTTCGTGTCGTAGGCAAGCCCTGACGGCTCTTCAACCGCGACGGGAAATGATTTCACGAACCTGTATTCTGCTGCCGTGACGGCAGACCCGCACAAAAGCAGCACAAAGGCCGTACAAAGACAGATACAGAATGTGTTAGTCATGTAGTAGGGATTGTTTTGTGACATATCTTCCTTACGTGAAATCTTCTCTGGTCAGGACGACCCTGTTGCGTATACCGACGTTAATTATCAGGGAAAGGGCGAGCAGGGAGGACACCAGAGACGAGCCGCCATAACTCACAAACGGGAGGTTAAGCCCGGTGATAGGCGCCACGCCAAGGGCCATCGCTATGTTTATAAATATCTGCGTGGAGAACATGGCTACGAACCCGATTAACACAAGCCGTCCCACGGGGTCCCGTGTCCTGTACGCAATCCCTAAAATGGCTATTATAAACACGAGAAAGATTATCATCACCCCGAACGTGCGGAGGAACCCCCACTCCTCGGCTATTACCGAGAAAATGAAGTCCGTATGCGGTTCGGGGAGGATGTTGAGCTGTGTCTGGACCCCCTGTTTCCAGCCCTGTCCCAGTACGCCGCCGGAGCCAATGGCGACAAGTGACTGTAATCTATGATAGGCTGCGCCCCAGTCCTGGGTCTCGCTTGGCCAGATGAACCCGATTATCCGGGCCTTTTGATACTCATGCAGCAGGAAGAACCATCCTAGCGGGAGCGCGGCAAGCCCCGCAGGTATCAGGAGCGAGAAGTGCTTTATGCGGGCGCCGGTAATGAATACCATGGCAAAGAATATCGGGAGCAGTATAAGGCCGGAACCCAGGTCCGGCTGCATAAAGATAAGCGCCATCGGCAACAGCGTAAAGGCGAGTGATATTATGAGTATACTGAAGCGTTTGTACTTCTCTTTGTACATCAGATACCTTGCGAGCGCGAGCACGAGGATTATCTTCATGAACTCGGAGGGCTGAAAATTTACCACACCGAGGTCAAACCACCTGTGTGTGCCGCGTATGGTGCTCCCGAGAAAGAGCACGGCTATCAGGGTCACAATGAATACGACATACAGTATGTATGCCTGACGGACTATCTGCATGTAGTCCAACGCGAGCAGGCCGAAGAACAAGCCGAACCCTATGCCCATAAAGATGAGTTGCCGGAACGCGTAGGTCTGGGAAGACGCGCTCCAGACAAAAAAGAAGCCGATGGCCATGAGAGCGCATGCAGACCCGAAAACCAGCCAGTCAAATTCCCTTAAAAAATCTCTGGTCGCCATTGGTTTACCTGTGAGTGTCAGCCTTCTCCGTTGCGACGAACTTTCTCCTCGCCCTTTCTATGTCATAAAGTCCAGAGACCAGTTTCCCGGCCATAGGCCCCGTTACCGCTCCCGAATGACCGGCGGCACGTTCAATGGTGATACAGAAGGCGTAGCGAGGGGCGTCAAACGGGGCATAGCCAACGAACCACAGGTGGTTTTTGTTGCTGTTGCCTATCTGTGCGGTCCCCGTCTTGCCGGCCGCCCTCAGTTTATCAAGACCCTTACGTTTCGCGGTGCCGCTTATCACAACCTGTCTCAGAGCCCTCTGGATGGCAATGAAATCTTCTTCGGGTATATCTATTATGTCCGGCCTGTCTGCCTTGTACTCTCGCAAGGTTACGCCGTCATCTGTAACGACCTTCTTCAGGAGGTGAGGACTGAGTACCACCCCGGCGTTTGCGACCGTGGATACCAGTTGCGCCATCTGCAGGGGGGTGACGAGCAGTTGACCCTGACCAATAGACAGGTTTAGTCTTTCACCGGCGTATTTTGGCAGTGGCACGTTACCCGATGCCTCATATGGAAGGTCTATGCCGGTCTTGTTGCCGAAGCCGAACGCCCTGGCCCACTCGTTCATTGCGGTGCCGCTGAGCCGGCGTGCCACATTAAAAAAATAGACGTTGCAGGAGTGTTCTATGCCCCTCAGAAGGTCTACCGAGCCGTGGAATGAGTGGCAGCGGAATTTGCGGCCGCCCAGGGTTATCGACCCGGAACACTGAAAACGGGTATCCAGGTCAATTTCACCCTCCGAGAGGGCTGTGAGGGCAGTTACTATCTTGAAGGCTGAGCCGGGCGGCAAGAGGGCCTGTATGGGACGGTTGAGCAGCGGCTTGCCGGGGTCGTTGAGTAGTCTGCCGTAATCCGCGGCAAAAGTGTTCGGGTTGAAGCCGGGATGACTGGCCATCGCCAGGACGTCGCCGCTGCGGGTATCTAAAACCACAATGGAACCGTTGTTTTTCCCCAAAATTTCTTCAGCCAGGCGCTGTATGTCAAGGTCAATGGTCAGGAAGACGTCGTTTCCGTGTCTGGGAGGCATGTCAAATATGACCCTGTTTACTTCCAGGGTCTTGAGTGACAACTCCTCCATCTTCTTACCGGGGCTTCCGGTAAGGTCGAGGTCGTATTGGGCCTCAATTCCTGACCTGCCGATGTGGTCGTTCGGTGATAACGCAAGACTCATGTGGTGATGTAATTTCTCGTCGTCTCCGCTGGCCGGTTGCAGGGTGTTCTTTGCGTTCTTGAGTTCTTCCGGGGTGGGTTTTCCCACATAGCCCAGGATATGCGAGGCGACGTTACTGTATGGATAGTACCTCTTGGGTCTGGTGTGGAGGGAGACGCCGGGGTATAAATCCGGGTGCATCTCAACCTCCGCGGCCCTTTTTAGGGGGGCGTCCTTAACTATTGCATGTGATGCGTATTCTTCCTGAATCCTGACGGGTCTTTTATGTCGCTTCTGCACCTGCGCCTTGATCTTCTCCACACGGTTTATGATTTCTTCCGCTTGGCTGAGTAACTGTTGCGGGGTCCGGCCCAGGAGTTTCGAGAGCCTGGATACCCACAGCCCCATACCATCTTCATTGTGGCAGGAATCACACCCGGCGGAGAGGTTTTTGTGGGCCTTAAGTCTGGAGAGGGGAGGTGTCAATTCTCCTTTGGAGCGCAGGTGGCCGTAGAGAAGGTTTTTGTAGGCTACCGTGATATCAAAGGCAGGTTCTTCAACCGCCAGCGGCCTTCCGAGACGGTCGTAAATATTGCCCCTTCGCGCCGGTACGGAGTAGTCCCTCAGCAGGCGCTGCTGCGATATGCCGCTGTACTTGGCGCCCTCAAAAATTTGCAGGTATCCAAGCCTTATCACCAGCAGTGTGAAGGATGCGATGACAAGAGCGAAGATTATCTTTAGTCTGTTAGGGTACATGAGATTATCAGAGCAGGTCCCGCCTGAGGTGCAGCGGCCTGAACTTTCTAAAAAGGAAATAGGGTGCCGTGGCCCACGCGGCGGTGTAAGCCGAACCCGCGAAAACGTTTAAAATCATGGGAGACGGGGCAATCGTCCCGTAGTAGAGCCACATAAAGAGCGCCGAACCACCCCTGTAGATGATGGAGGCTATGAGTACGACGAGTAGCTGCATCAGTATGTTGCCGGTATATACCTTGTGTCTTAGAAGACCTATGAGGATGACGATTACAATGAAGAACGAAGCGTTCACGCCGAGAGGCCCCTCGGTGAGGATATCCTTGGAAAGACCCATTATGCAGGCGGTTACGCTTGCCTCAGAGAGGTCCAGGTTCAGTGCCGCAAGGACTGCGAAGATAAGGAAAAAGTCCGGCTGTATACCCAGAAACCCAATCTGGTTGAACGTCGTGCTCTCCAGGATGGAGATAAATAACGCACAGGCTATCAGGATTATCCACAGCATTATAGTATGGTCTTGAGTACAGACACTACTTCTTCAGTACAAGAACGGTGTTTATCCTGGCAGGGTTCACCCTGGGCCTGAGTTTTAGTGTACTGTAGGGAGAACCCTCCTTTGCAATGTCTTCTGTCACGGTGGCTATAAGCAGCGAGTCCGGGAATATCCCGCCAATGGATGACGATACTACCTTGTATCCCTTCTCCACCCTTTGTCCCCATCTTGACAGGTACTTGAGCCTGCATGAGTTTCCGGAGCCTCCCTCGACTATACCGACGTCTTCCGTTTCCAGAATGCGCGCGGGGACCTTCGAGGCCGGGTCCGTTATCAATATCACCCTGCTGGTGGATTTGCCGACGGTAGAAACCCTTCCTACAAGCGCGGCATTGGCAATCACCACACTGTTCTCGGTGACACCGTGTCGTGAGCCCACGTCAATCAGCATACTCTTTCTCTGGTCGGAGGTGTCATACGCGACCACGTTAGCAAGTAGCGGTTTCTGTTCCAGGACCCCTTCCTTGTAGTATTCCGTTACTGAAGACAGCTTCGTCTGCAGGCGGTCTATAGTTGTCTTTTGGGCCACGATCACGTTTTCCAGGATGAAGACGTCCTCCTCCAGGTCGTTTACTTTAGAAGAGGTATTCCAGGAACGCGGTAGCCAGATAAGGGTCTTCTGAACAGCGGTACCTGCTGTAAGGAACACCTTCTGGATGGGCGCAAGAGGTCTGGAGAGAGTGAGCTTTATATGATCGGAGACCCTTGACGGGATGGCCAGCAGTGACAGGCATACTATGAGAAGGACTATTGTGGGCAAGAAGATTTTGAGAAAGCGTTTCTTTTTGTTATTCCTCCGAGTTCTCATCGCGTAATATGTCTTTATACAGGTCAAGATTTTCCAGTAGCACTCCTGTACCCCTGGCCACCGCCGTAAGCGGGTCGTCCGCAATGTGGACGGGTATGCCGGTCTCTTCCTGAAGTAGCCTGTCCATTCCCCTTAAAAGCGCTCCACCACCTGCCAGTACCATGCCGTGCTCCAGCAGGTCTGATGCCAGTTCCGGCGTGGTCTGTTCAAGAGTGGTCTTTACTGCCTCGATAATCTGGTCAAGGGGTTCGCTCAGTGCCTCTCTTATCTCCTCAGATGTGACCGTGACGGATCTTGGAAGGCCCGCGATGAGGTCTCTGCCCCTTACGGCACCGGTGGTTTCGCCGTTTGTCGAATAGGCGGAGCCTATCCCCATCTTTATACTTTCTGCGGTGCGGTGGCCGATATCAAGGTTATGTTGCGAGCGCATGTATTTTATTATAGCCTCATCCATCTCGTCGCCCGCCACGCGCAGACTTACCTGGGTGAACACGTCACCCAGGGAGATGACGGCCACCTCCGTCGTGCCCCCGCCAATGTCCACTATCATCTGGGCGGTGGGTTCACATATGGGAAGGTCGCAGCCTATTGCGGCCGCCTTCGGCTCACTGAGCAGGTACACGTCGCGTGCGCCTGAACGCTCCAGTGAGTTTACCACGGCACGTTTTTCAACGGCAGTTATCCCGGCGGGTATTGCGACTATTACACGCGGCTTGATGCCCCACTTCCGCTTGTGTACCTTACGTATAAAAAACCGCAGCATGGCCTCGGTAAGGTCGAAGTCGGCAACGACGCCGTCCTTCAGCGGACGTGTAACGGATATTGTGGAAGGGGCCTTCTCAAACATGGCCTTTGCGGTGTTTCCAACGGCCTTCCCGCCCAGCAGGATGTCACTCGTCCCCGGTCTTACCGCCACCACGCTGGGTTCAAAAAGGACTACCCCCCGGCCGGGCATGCAAATGAGCGTATTCACCGTGCCGAGGTCTATGCCAATGTCCGAACTCATGACTCCCATAAAGAAATGCATTGGATGCATAACTCACCTCGCAAAGCTCTGAGGATTGGGCGTCCAACTTATGGTAGCCAAGTTTTGCAGACATACCACATATTGACCAGTTACGCCAAAAAATTTTTCCTCAGAGTCTGCTACTCCTGCATATTTTTTTAGTATTCATTCGCCATTGCCCCTTCACCTATACAGCGAAGTTTATATAAGAACAATACCCGTGTCAAGCGTAAAATCGCTTAATTATAGGACCTAGCAAAAATCCAATGGAGACTGCCAGGCAGATTTGCGCGAAGATGTCGCCGTGGATGGTGTACCAGCTTCTGTCTCCTCCGGGAGAGATGAGGATGTTTGCCTCCAGGACGCCCTCCACCTCCCTTCGTTTTCCTTTGTCGTGGATCAGGGTGTAGACGTCCCCGGTCGGGGCGACGAAGGCGGAGATGCCGGTATTGGCGGCACGGGCGACCCCTACACGGTTCTCTACGGCCCTGAAGACCATGATGGCCAGGTGCTGGTCCAGCTCAGGGCTGTCTTTGAACCAGGCGTCGTTGGTGATGTTTATCATGAAATCGGCCCCAAGCTGCCTGAACCGCCTTGCTATCTGGGGGACGGTATCCTCGTAGCAGATAAGTGTGGCAAATCTAAATTTTTTGCCGTCCCGGGTATTAATGGTGAAGAGGTGCCAGTTCTTTCCCGGTGTCAGCCCGGTCTGATAGGGAACCATCTTTTTGAGGAATGGGAAGTACTCCTTAAGGGGTGTGTACTCGCCGAACGGTACGAGATGGAGCTTGTCGTATCTCTCGGTAAGCCTACCCTGGGGATTATAAAGGAAGGCGCTGTTGTAAAATGTCTTTTCCTTGTAGGAGTACGTATCGGGGTCCAGTGATATTCCTCCTACGAGGAGATATGCCTTGAGGACTTTTGCAAGTCCTGTAATCGAGGATTGGCTCAGGTAGTCTATCTCCCTGTCGAAGACCTTTGGGTCAATATTTAAAAGTCCCGGGACCATGGTCTCGGGCCATACCACCAGGTCCGTGGAGCCCGCCTTTACAGTCCTCGAAAGAAGCAGATATTTGTTGAGATTCGCCTTCCTCTGCTCAAGCCGTTTATCCATCTTAAGGGATAGAGGGATGTTTCCCTGTACTACGCTGAGCCGGGGTCCTTCTTCTATGCCCAGGCCGGCAAGGCGAAACATCCCGTAGGACAGGGGCACGAGGGCGATGACGAAGGCAAGGGTTACCGGCATGTGCGGGGCCTTGCCGCGCGACCAGCGCATTATGCCCTCGGTGAAACACGCGTTAATGACCACCACCATAAATGACACCCCGTAGGCGCCCGTTATGTCGGATATCTGTATGATGGAGAGGTAGCTGTATTGTGTATGCGCGAGGAAGAGCCACGGAAAGCCTGTAAGGATACACCTCAAGTACTCCTGGGCGACCCAGAGAAATGGCGCGAAGACGAAGAAGGGGAGTCCAAGTGCCCGGTACAGGAAATTGCAGGCCGCGGCAAAGGCCACGAAATAGACCGCCTGGTAGAGACTCAGTGCCAGCCAGCCCGCACAAGTTACGTGGCTCAGCCAGTACAAATTGTACAGAAAGAATACAGCCCCGACAAGAAATGAGGCGATTATCGGCGCTGAATCCCTTGAGCAGATGAGCAGAAACCATGGCACCAGGGCAATCCATGCGAAGTGTCCCATGTCCGGCTCAGGGTATGAGAGGGATAGAAGGAAAACGGTAAGAACGACGGCGAGAAGGTCTTTCCAGCAAAAATACTTCCAATCCAGGCGATTGGCAGGTTCCTTGGGGAAGTCCTTGTTAGTCACGGTCTTTCATTAGTTTGCTGAAAAAGCGGGGGCTAAAGTTCTCCTGTGACCATTACCTCGACCTCATCGCCTTGTGAAATTGACTCCGTTTCTTCCGGGACTATAAGAAAGGAGTTTCCCCTCGTCGTCCCCAGGAGGTCTGCCGAGCCATGCCACTCGACTGGGGCCACGTAAAACCTCCCGTCCTCCATTCTCAGATGGGCGGGTCTGTATTCGCGGCGCGTTCTCTTCCGGTACAGGGGCTTCTCCATCTGTGCCTTCAATATCGTCCGGCTAAGGTCTTCAAAGCCCATCATCTTCCGGATGGACGGCCTGACGAACAGCTCAAAATTCACGTAAGTGGCCACAGGGTTTCCGGGGAGTCCAAATACCATGGTGTTCTTGTTCTTCCCGAAAAGGATAGGTTTTCCAGGGCGAATGGCCACCTTGTGAAAAAATATGATAACGCCGGCGTCCAGAAGCGTGTCAGCCACTATGTCGTATTCTCCCATGGACACGCCGCCTGTAATAATTAAGATGTCATATTTAAGCCCCTTTTTTACCATGGGCAGCATCTTGTTTTTTATGTCTGACGTGGTTCCCAGGAACTTTACCCTGGCGAGGGCCTGACATATCTGGGCGGCCAGACTGTATCTGTTACTATCTCTAATCTGTCCGGCCTTTGGTTTTTGAGATATCTTTACCAGTTCGTCCCCGGTAGATATGATAGCCACCGTCGGGGGCGAAAAGACCTTGACCTTTTGCCTGCCGACCATTGCCAGCACGCCTATCTCCTGGGGCCTCAGTAGCTTACCTTTTTCCAGTACAGGTTTCCCCTTCTTAAAGTCCTCTCCCTTCTTGCATATGTTTGTCCCCTTCTTGACCCGCTTCATAATCATTACGCGTCCGTTTTTCAGTTCCTCCGTCTCTTCAACCTTTACGACGGCGTCGGCGCCGCGGGGCACGGCTGCGCCGGTCATTATCTTTGAGGAGTGTCCCTTTCGCACGGTCTTCTTGGGTAAAGACCCGGCGGGTATGTTTTCGGCCACCTTAAGTTCCGCCCCGACCGAGGTGTTCTTGGCGATCACGGCGTAACCGTCCATGGCGGATTTGTTGAACGGCGGCATGTCTATGTCCGATAGGACGTCCTCTGCAAGGCAGAGGCCCATGGCGTCATTTATGCCCACCTTTTTTGGCCCTAGCGTGCGGACGTTGTCCAGCACTATCTGATACGCCTCGTCAATTCCAATCATCATTCATCTCCCCAATTTTTTAAGGACAATAACGGACGTTCCAGATAATAGTTCCTGGGGGATTTTGTGTCAAGTACTATAGAGTCCTCAGCCTCCGGCACGACCCGCCCCTACCTACTGTGTAGTGGTCGAGCCTTCGGCCTCGAGGGCCTCAGCCCGAAGGCTTGCTCGACAATTATGGTAGACGTAGACAATGATCTTTACGGTCGTTGAGGTAGAGTAAACTCTGCCACTACAAATGTTACTGCCTGGGCCGTGTATTAATTTATCTCTGCCGGGCTAAAGTCGCGCCCTGGGTGGATCTGCCTATGGCATGACCCTGTCCCTATGTTGCCTTGGTCGTTTTACTCCCTCAGAATGACACAGGGTATTGGGCCAGCCCCGCCAGAGAGCCCATATAATGTATGATTAGTGCCCGAAAGTACTACAAATACGGCTATCTCCGTAAATATTATAGAAATACTATTGCACTTTTTCGAAAATGAGGAAGAATCTATACAGAGAGATGTTCTAGCGGGACAATATCCTTGTGGAACATGACAACTACATGCATGAAGTATGAGTGTGTAATTCGGTGCTTCATGTCTTAAGCAGGCTTGTAGGAGCACTTAGAGGACGAGTGCGTCTTGGACAGTGTGTTAAGTCAATACTACACGCCTAATCACTCCCGGTATATAAGTTATGCTCGCAGCGGCACTTATTTGAGGGGGTCAGCATGGCTAATCCACTCCGTTCAATAAAGGGTAGGCTGCTCATCTTCGGGCTCTGCATCTCCCTCATACCCATCGCCATAATCACGACGATATACTACCTCAGCGCCCGTAGTGTGGTAAAGAAGCAGACGCTTGACTGGCTGACGGCGGTTGCAGAGTCAAAGGAGGTTCACGTCCTGGAATTTATGAATGGAAGAAAGGGACGGGCTACAGACTTTGCCTCCGACAGGTTTATAAGAAACAGTCTTGAGAAAATTAACCGTGGGGAATCACTTGAACATGATACAGCCATTGCCCTGAACAGATACCTCTTGCAGCATAAAAAACCACTAGACCCCTCTATCGAGGGGATAGAAATTGTGAACCTGGAAGGCATGGTTGTCATATCCGACCGTGAGGCGAATATTGGGCGGAACATACCCGAGATTGAGCGGCTTACACCCGGCGAGAATTTAGCATATATGCGAGTCATAGATAAAAACTACACTGAAACCCGCATGGGTTCGCCCCACCACAGTAAGCTGCTGAATATGGATTCTGTATGTGCTGCTGCACCTATTACCTCGATGGAGAACGGTGAGCCATTGGGCGTCCTCATTAACCACTATAACTTAAAACTCCTGAATGAGATTGCAACCAACCGAGAGGGGATGGGTGAGACCGGCGAGGTATATCTGGTAAACAGCGATGGATTAATGATCACCGAGTCAAGGTTTATAGAAGATGCACTCTTTAAACAGGTGGTGGATACCGAGCCGGTTCGCAGGATTGCCGAGAGTGGCGAAGAAATGACCGGCGTCTATCCCGACTACAGGGGTGTGCCCATCGTTGGCGCCTCGATGTATCTACCAGAATACGGCTGGACGCTCCTGGCGGAGATTGACAAGGCGGAGGCCTTTGCGCCATTAAAGAGGCTGGGTTTAATCGCGATGATACTGGGTCTCGTCAGTGCCGCCGCGGTCATTGCTATAGGGATTATCTTTGCCGTGTCAGCGTCAAGACCCATCCGAAGATTAACGGATGCGACCAGGAGATTTGCCGGTGGGGATCTCAAGAGTAGGGTCAAGATAACCCGCAGGGACGAGGTTGGTGAGTTGGCCGACAGTTTCAACGTCATGGCGAGAGGGCTTGAAGAGGAAATCACCGAGCACAAGAAGACAGAAGACAAATTGACAGAACACGCCATGAAGCTGGCCAAGGCAAACACCCGCCTAAAGGAACTCGACCAACTGAAGAGCATGTTTATCGCCTCGATGAGCCATGAACTCAGGACGCCTCTCAACTCCATAATCGGTTTTACCGGCGTCCTGCTGCAGGGCATGGTGGGAGAAATCAGTGAAAAGCAAAAAGACCATTTGAACAGGGTCAACAGGTCGGCAAAGCACCTGCTCGGATTGATTAACGACATTATCGATATATCGAGGGTCGAGGCGGGGAAGGTCGAGGTTTTCATAGAAGAGTTTACCCTCGATGATGTCATCAAAGAGGCAGTCGAGAGTGTACAGCCCCAGATAAAAGAAAAGGGATTGACTTTGGAGGTGAGTATTCCGCCGGGTGTGCTGTTGAAGACGGACAGGAAGAGGCTGCTGCAGTGCATCCTCAATTATCTGAGCAACGCGGTCAAATTCACAGAAGCGGGCACGGTTAGTATTGCTGCCCGGGAGATAGATGGAGAGGTGGAAATCTCGGTCAGTGACACCGGAATCGGCATCTCGGAGCAGGACCAGGCTAAACTGTTCAAGCCCTTTGTGCGCCTTGACTCGCATCTGCGCACCCGGACACTGGGCACGGGTCTGGGGCTTTATCTGACCCAGAAGCTTACAACGGAGGTGCTTGGAGGCACGGTCGCGGCACAGAGCCAGCCGGGAAAGGGGAGCACGTTTACACTGAGACTGCCTAAGGAACGAAGGCGGAAAAAGGCCTGACAATTTGTCAATATACAGGGGGTTGTAAATGAAGACAGCATTGGTCATTGAAGACAATGTGGACAACATGGAGCTGATTAGCCTGATTCTGGAGAAGAACGGCTACAAGGTCCTCAAGGCAGAGACCGGGCAGCAGGGGTTTGACGTTGCGCTGGAGGCGCGGCCGGACTTTATCCTTCTGGACATCCAGCTCCCTGATATGGACGGGCTGGATGTCTTACGGAAGATACGCAGCTCGAAGATTGATAGCGGTATACGGGTGATTGCCATGACCTCCTATGCCATGGTCGGCGACCGTGAAAAGATGATGGCCGCGGGCTGTAACGGGTACATAGAAAAGCCCATTGACCCGGAAAAGGTTATCGGTCAAATCAGAGAGATTATTGGAGAGAAACCGTGAAGATTCTGATTGTTGAAGACGATGAAGACAGCCGGGTCCTGCTAGAAACTGCCTTTGAGGCGCAGGGATACACAGTGGAGAGCGCTGCTAACGGAAAACAGGCCCTGGAAATGGCCAGGCGCTCACGCCCGGACCTGATTATCTCGGATATCCTGATGCCTGAGATGGACGGCTTTGCGCTCTGCCAGGCGGTCAAGGACGATGAGCAGTTGAGAACGACCCCCTTTGTGTTCCATACGGCATCTTACGTAGGTTCCCAAGACGAAGAGTTAGCGATAAAGCTGGGAGCGTCACGGTTCATTGTAAAGACCGGGGAGACAGAGGAACTTCTTAAAGCAGTCAAGGAGGTATTTAAAGAATATAAGGAAGGGCGTCTTGAGGTTCCAGTCATACCCGCGGAGGCCAGGGAAGAATTGGAACGGATGCATAAAGAGGCGCTGATAAGGCAGCTTGACAAGAAAGTGCAGGAACTGGAGAAGGAGCGTGACGCGCTGGATAAACGGAGACGCCTGGCGGTTTTGGGCGCAGATGTTGTCCGTGCACTTACCACGGGTATTACGTTGCAGTCGATGTTGCAGCGATGTGCCGAAGCTATGGTTCGGCACCTTGATGCGGCGTTTGCCCGTATCTGGACACTCGACAAAGAGAAAAACGTGCTGGAGCTTCAGGCCAGTGCGGGGATGTATACCCACATAGACGGCCCTCATAGCCGCGTGCCTGTCGGTACACTCGAGATAGGCCTAATCGCCAAGGAAAGGAAACCACATCTGACCAACGATGTTATCAGTGACCCCCGTGTAAGTGACAAGGAATGGGCAAGGCGGGAGGGGATGGTTGCCTTTGCCGGTCATCCCCTGATTGTGGAAAACCAGTTGGTGGGGGTGATGGCAATGTTCGCCGTAAAGACGCTTGCGAAAGAAACCACCGAGGCGCTAGCATCAGTTGCGGATGAGATCGCTTTGGGCATCCAGCGCAAGCAGGCGGAAGAGACAATCCAACGAATGGCTTATTACGATACCCTGACCGGCCTGCCCAACCGTGTTTTGTTCTGTGAATACCTGAGTCAGAGAATAGCACAGGCCCAGGGCAAGAAGCAACAAATAGCCATTCTGTATATTTATCCGGGTCAACTTAGCAAGATATGCGAGTCGTTTGGACGCAAGGTTTGTGACTTTTTGTGCCAGACACTAACTGAAAGAATAAAAGAAAGCGTGCGTGAGAAAGGCGGTGTTGCCCCTTCCGGTGGGGAAGAAGACACCAAAACTATAGGTCGTCTGCGTGAGCATGAATTTGCTGTACTCCTGCCGCAAATTGCCAGCGCACAAGATGCCATGAAGGTGGCAAAGAAAGCCATCAAGGTATTCTCCAAGACCATTTTGTTGGATAGTCAGGAAGTCTCACTCCCCTGCCGTATCGGCATTAGTGTGTACCCTACAGACGGCAGCGACGAAGAGGCCCTGTTAAAAAATGCCGCTATTGCCATGTCCCACGTCAAGGAGACGGGCAAGGGCGACTTTCAATTCTACTCGCCTAAAATGGGTGCCTTGGTTTCTGGCCGTATGGCATTGGAAGGCGACCTGCGTGGAGCTCTAGAACGGGAAGAGTTTGTGGTGCACTACCAGCCTCAGGTGGACCTCCGTACCGGGCAAGTCACAGGTATGGAAGCTCTGCTGCGCTGGCAGCATCCGAACCGGGGGATTGTCTCCCCGTTGGAGTTTATACCAATAGCAGAAGAAACCGGCCAGATTGTGCCTATCGGCGAATGGGTACTGCATACCGCCTGCGCGCAAAACAGGGCGTGGTACGATGCAGGGTTTCCGGCTATTCACGTTTCCGTCAACTTTTCCATGCATCAGTTTAAACAACAGGATGTAATAGGGATGGTTACAAGGACGGTAAAAGAAACCGGGCTGGACCCCGGCCATCTTGAGATAGAGGTTACGGAGAGCGCCTTCATGAAGGGTATGGGTGTCACCGTTGCGGCACTCACCGAATTAAACGAGATGGGGATAAGGATAGCAATAGATGATTTCGGCACGGGCTATTCGTCTCTGAGCTACCTGAAGAGTTTACCCGTGACAAAGCTAAAGATAGACAAGTCCTTTGTATGTGACCTTACGGCAAATCCAGATGATGACGCTCTAGTGACGGCGATTATCGCCATGGCGCACAGCCTGAACCTCAAGGTGATTGCCGAAGGTGTGGAAACGCGCGTGCAGCTTGAGTTTCTATGCTCACTCAAATGCGACGAGATGCAAGGTTACCTGTTCAGCAAACCCCTGCCCGCCGAAGAGGCTACAAAACTGTTGGCTGAGGGGAGGCGCCTTGAATTGTAAGGCAATGAAAAGGCGCTTGTCTTTAACAGGGGGGCAAAAGGGAAGGTGCTGCAGTAAGGCAGTTTGCTGCCACGATTACATGCGGGCAAGCTCGCACGCTACATTCCCTTCCGCATCGAAGGGGCAGAGGGTTCTTTAGAGCACATACCTGCTCAAATCCTCGTCCTGGGTTATAGACTCCAGTTTTTCTTTGACGTATGTCTCGTCAATCTTAACCTCTTTATGGTCCATGTCCGGGGCATCGAATGACACCTCCTCGAGCAGCTTTTCCATGACGGTGTGAAGGCGGCGAGCGCCGATGTTCTGCATGCGCATGTTGACCTTGGTCGCTATCTCCGCTATCTCCTGGACGGCGTCTTCGGTGAAACTCACCTTCACGCCTTCTGTCTCGAGCAGGGCGGTGTACTGCTTCAAAAGGGCGTTCTTCGGCTCTTGAAGGATTCTTATAAAGTCTTCCTTGCTGAGGGCTTCGAGTTCAACCCTTATGGGGAAGCGGCCCTGGATCTCGGGGATGAGGTCAGAGGGTTTTGATACGTGGAAGGCCCCGGCGGCGACGAAGAGAATGCGGTCGGTCTGGACCATGCCGTACCGTGTGACCACGGTGGTGCCTTCGATAATCGGCAGTAAATCGCGCTGTACCCCCTCGCGCGAGACGTCGGGACCGCGCCCGGCCTCCCTTCCCGCAATCTTGTCAAGCTCGTCAATAAAGATTATCCCTGTGTTTTCCGCCCTCTCCACCGCCTCTCTTGTAGCGCCTTCCTTGTCTATGGCCTTTTCGGCCTCCTGCTGGATGAGTATATGACGGGCCTCCTTCACGGAGAGTTTCTTTGTATGTGTGCGGGACGGCAGCATCCTCTCCAGCATGTTCTGAAAGTCCATGCCCAGTTCCTCTGTGCCAGCTATCATGCCCTGGACCATCATGGGCTTATCCTTTACACTTATCTCTATTGTGCGGTCCTCAAGTTTGCCGTCGCGCAGCATCTTTCGAAACTTTTCCCGTGTCTCCGCGTGACGGCGTTCTTCTCCGCGCCCTTCCTCCTCTGGCATTTCTCTCTGAGGCGGCGATGGTAAGAGCAGGTCCAGCAGGCTGTCCTCCGCCCTCTGCTCAGCCACGGGGCGCATCGCTTCTATTTTCTCACCCCTTACCATGTTGACGGAGATCTCAACCAAATCCTTGACCATAGACTCTACGTCCCTGCCCATGTAGCCAACTTCCGTGAACTTGGAGGCCTCCACCTTCAGGAAGGGTGCCTTGACCAGGGTGGCCAGTCTACGGGCTATTTCCGTCTTGCCCACGCCGGTAGGCCCTATCATGATAATATTTTTGGGCAGGACTTCTTCCCTCAGCCCGGGTTCGAGCTGCAGCCTCCTCCAGCGGTTTCTTATGGCGACGGCGACCGCGCGTTTGGCGTCTTTTTGGCCCACTATGTATTTGTCCAGCTTATCTACGGTCTGGCGGGGGGTGAGCTCCTGCACTACTTTATCTCCTCTATGGCAATATTGCTGTTAGTGAACACGCATATATCCGCTGCCGCTGTAAGGCTTTTTTCGACTATCTCCCTGGCGGAGAAGTCGGTGTTTTTGAGAAGTACCTTGGCGGCTGCGGTTGCGTAGGGCCCGCCCGACCCGACGCCTATTATGCCGTCGCTGGGCTCTATTATGTCGCCGCTGCCGGATAACAGCAGGGTCGTGTTCTTATCTACCACCACCAGGAGCGATTCAAGCCTCCTCAGGATCTTGTCCGTCCGCCAGTCCTTGGCCAGTTCGTGGGCGCTTTTAAGCACGTTGCCCTGGAACTGCTCAAGCTTTGAATCGAATCGTTCCATAAGCGCGAAGGCGTCTGCTGTGGCACCCGCAAAACCCACAATCACCTTGTTGTGGTAGAGCCTGCGTATCTTCTTAGCGTCCTGCTTGAGGATGGTGTTGGCCAGAGATACCTGACCGTCTCCACCGACGGCTACGGCGCCGTCACGCCTTACGGATAATATCGTCGTTGAGTTTAGCATGGTGCTCCCAGGTGGTTTCTGTGCGTATAAGTTGTTGTATAGGTGTTCCTTATAAAGACCTGCCCCGGCACTGCTGACGGCACAGGGTAATAATGTTTCAAGAATACTATAGCCTGCAGGGGCCGAAGACACCGCAACAGAGGTTCTTCATGCAGTTATTTCATTTATACCCCTCTAGGTGCGTGATTTCAACACAAAACAGTGGATAGTGGCAGGGTTGCGTCTAGAGGGATGCGGTGCCTTTGTTTTGTGGAGCTTATTGGAGGTGTAGTTGTAAAAGTCGCCTGTTTTTCCAGGAAGGTCTGACGTTGCGGAGGCGGCGTGTTCTTGTTTGCCAAAAAAGGCATCAGGCCGAGACCATCAAGCGCTTACAGCCTCAATAAAATGCTGTTGTTGATTTTATCAGGGTTTCTGCCCTTCTTGCTGCTGACTCGTTGGTTTCTCACTTTTCTTCGAATCCTTTTTCTTCATATGTTTGTACACAAGTGGCGCGGCACAACCAGAGCCAACCAGTGCTATTCCAAGTACAAATGTGAGATATAAAAGTGCTTTAGTACTCATATCTATTTCCCCTTCGTCTCAACTCTAATTTGAGGCCTATGAAAAATGATGTATGCAGTTTGCTTCTCAGTTAGGCGCACCTAAAAGCACATTCTACTACTACAGGTGAAAAATGACTGGCTTACTGAACTTGTGGATTATCTGTTCTACAGTGTATCTCTTACGACCCATGATACTGCCTCCCTTCTGTGGCCCAATTTAACTCCAAATACTAACTTTAAAAATGAACCGGTTTAATGGGGGCAGGTCAGAACCTCCATCGTAGAATCGGGTGTTCCAGAGATTCTCCGGTTGTTTACTCGCTTATAATATCAGTTATACTACCGCCGCCTACACGCTTCAATGCCGGCGGATTCCAGGTTCCATCCAGCACCGCTTGTTTGGGGGCGTAGAGACGCATGGTCAGGTTCCAAGCGCCCTCCTTGGGTGTGGGAAGCCAGTTTGATTCCTTGTCTTTGCCCGGCGAATCGGCTTGGAAGTACAGGTCGAGAGAGCCGTCTGCGTTGTACTTAAGCGCGTCGCGGTCGCCTATGGCAAAGCGATTGAGCGGGTTCGCTACTGGAAAACCATCTTTGTCGTACAAGGTGAGTGACCAGAAGGCCTCGACCGGAGGCAGGTCCTTCTTGTCGAAGTGCAGTATGAATCTGTCCCCGGCGCCGGCGTTACCGTCCATGAGGGGGTAAACCGCATCGGCCACCTGGTTGGCGCCCAGGCCAATAAGGGCGACGACCGCCCGCTTCAGATAGTAGATGCCATACGAACCCATGGTATCGGTGCTCATGATCCAGCCGTTGGCAACTCGCGCGAGTGTCGGGATCTTGGACTGCATCGTCTTCAAGGCGTCGGCAGGAACCTTGGCCAGCGCGTTCTGCACCGTCGGGTCGAGTTTGTCGAAATCGAAATCCTTGCCCGGGACAAGGCCGATGCGTCTCAGCCGCCAGACCTGGCTGTAGTCAGTGGCATGCGGCGAGTGCAGTTTCATGAGCCGAGCCGCGTATTCAAAGAACTGCTTGGCGGACATGTTTTGCACCTGTTTCATTGGCGGCGTCTTCATGTCCACGTTGGGGTCGACCACCCCCTTGGCGGGAGCCGGCGTCTTGCCCCACTGGGAGAGCGGCGTGGCCTTCAGGCCATTCTGGAACTTGTGAACGTTGTCGTAGTCCTTCGGCCCATCGGTCTGGGTGCGAAGGATCATCCACATATACTTGGTTGTTGCGTCGATGCGGGTGACACCCTCTGGCAGTTCTCCGTCCCAACCCGGTGGCACGTAGGCAAAATGCCCCGCCTTGGTTCCGGTGGTGCGTTTGCCCGGTGCGGCGGTGACGTCCGTCCACATATCCAGCGCCGGCGCCAGGTAGTAGCGCCCCTGGCTGTCCGGAATGGAGACAATCATCGGCTCCTTGGTGAGATCCATCCAGAGAGACGAATACAGCGTGTCGAAATTCGGTCGCACCACTGTCTTGAAGTTCACATCAAGAAACTCACGCGCATTAACAAACGTGCCCATCAAGCCGAATATTCCTTTGGGCTCCTCGAAGTTGGTCATCTGCAACCGGGTGACGTCCATCAATACCAGCGGGTACAAATAGATGTAGGCCTCAACTCCGACCTCGTAGGCCTCCTGCGCTGACGGTTCCTGCGCAGCGGTAGGCGCTGCAGACAAGCCGGTCGCCCTTGCCTCTACCGGTGTAACCTTGAGCGCGGAACTGACAGTGGCTTTTTCGGCTTCAGCACTGCCCTGTTGTTGGGCCGTCGAACAACCAATTATGGACAGTACAAACAGCATCGTAGCAAGAGCACAAAACCCTAGTGTCATTTTCGTAATCATTTCCTCCTCCTCCTCCTCCTCCTTGTCTCCCACTAATCAACGGCCCAGCATCGTAAGCGAGTACCCAACCGTTTACCTAAAACCACTTCGTAAACGTTAAGAGACCGAGCTCCGCCTCGGGGCGGCCTGTGTTGTCAATGTCCTGCATGTAGGTCAGTCCTACGTTTAGCTTCCATTTAGGGATTGTATAACTGATCTGGCCGCCAATGCCGTGAGCCTGGGTCTTTGGGCTATCGAGTATCAAGTCCGAGCCGCTATCATCCTGAACTTGCCACATGCTGTATCCCCTAAGACCTACTTCGAATACACCATTGAAGATCTTACTGACACCGTACTCTAAGGTGACATAGTCTCCCACCGTGACATCTTCGTCTATTTTCTCGTGGTTAAGCTCATAAGTCCCAAGAACCTGGAGTCCCAGTGACTTCTCCTCATCTAAATAGCCGATACCACCTACCTGGAACTGATGTTCAAAGAACCCTAATCCGGTATTGTCTATGTCGCTGCTATTGTGCTTTCCCGTAGGTGCATAAAAGCCATAGAGCGCCATCAGATCAAATCTTGGCCAGTGCCATCCGGCCAGAAACGGCGCGAAAAACACATCGCCAAGGTTAAATTGGCTATCGTCCAGCTCAAATTCCCTGCTTACGCTCCGTTCACTTCTCACCCCTTCAACCTTAAGGCTCCCTTCTAAATCCGTATCCACATACGTGAGGGGAAGCATGAAGGCGATTCCATAGTCCGCCTGTAGGAGTTTCAGGGGCGTTATCCAAATGCCTGTCGGAGCGACTACAATCGTATCGTGATCCACATCTACACCAGCCGACACGTTTAGTTCCACGGGAGGCTCAACGCCTGGAATAGTCAAGACCTTAGACGCCTTGCCAGACTCGTCGATGTGATAGTCGAAGTTGAATTGCAGGTAATAAGGCCCCGGCGGAGGGATGGCCACAAAGCGAATAGGAAAGATTCCGGGGAGGTAGTGGGCTGGTTCGCCCGCGCTTACTTCCCGGCAAGCGAATAGGACACTGGCCAGAACCCCAAACACTAGGATGCTCTTCCACTTCACCTTGTCACCCCTTTAAGACACCCATACCGCAGGGATGGACGCAGGCCCTTGAGCAGACGTTGGGAAGCACGTTGGCGAGGCGGTTTATCTTCCAGGCACCGTAAAAAACCCCCTCAACGAGCAGACGCACGTATTTTGGCACGTCTGTTTTTAGTAGGACAGGCCCATTGACAAGGTGCCATTGTCTCTTGATTGGGCATGGCCACGCCCTCCTTACTTTATAAGAAGTTTACCACCTTATTGCGATAAATCAACGCGGAAGGAGGGATTAAATCCAGTTTATCCTTTAAAATGGAAGTAAGTTATAACAACTTAATATGTAACACCTTAGGAGGATTTACCTGTAGCACAGCGCCCCTGCAGTTCCAGGCAATCTTCAAAAATTATTTTCTCAAGCACTATGAGTACGTTAATTTGATAAGCGGGAAAATTTTTTACCCGCCGATGGCCTTTATGATTACCCTCTTTTTCCTCCGCCCGTCGAACTCCGCGTAATATATCTGCTGCCATGTGCCCAGGTCCAGTTTACCCCCGGTAATGGGCACGATGACCTGGTGGTGCATTAACAGGCTCTTAAGGTGGGCGTCACCGTTGTCCTCGCCCGTCCTGTGGTGTCTGTAGTCCTTTCCGTATGGCGCCAGTCCTTCAAGCCACTCGTCTATATCCTGTATCAACCCCTCTTCCGCGTCATTTACGTAAACGGCCGCGGTTATGTGCATCGCCGATACCAGTACAAAACCTTCGTTTATTCCACTTTTTCTGACTGCCTCCGATACCTTGTCCGTTATGTTCAGGTATTGTCTTCTTGAATCCGTGTTGAACCACAGGTACTCTGTATGTGATTTCATCATCCTGAGACCTCCACTGTATCACGTTTCTAAAAATTTCCGTGCATACTATGTGTCTGCCGGGAGGGGGCAAGACCCCTTTTGTATTGACCCCCGGACCACAGGGCTTATAATAACTACAAATTTATTTTAAGTATAGAATAATGCACGTGCAACGGCGTTATATTGTATTTTCAGACCTGGACGGTACGTTACTGAGCCACGACACCTATTCCTGGGAGGGCGCGAGACCTGCTCTGGAGGTTCTCAAGAGGGGGGACATACCCCTCGTCCTGTGTTCAAGCAAGACAAAGGCCGAGATAGAGGTATGGCGGAGGAGGCTTGGGAACGAGCACCCTTTTATTTCGGAGAACGGAGGGGCTATATTTATACCCGTAGGCTACAGGGGTTTTCAGTTCAAGTTTGACGCGGTTCAGGATGGTTACTGGGTTCTTACTCTGGGCACAGACTACCCGACCCTTGTAAGAGCGCTTGGGGAAATCAGGGCAAGGACCGGCCTCAATATCAGGGGTTTTTCGGACATGCGTGAGGAGGAAGTGGCGGAGGCAACCGGTCTTGGGCCTGAGGACGTCAGGCTTGCCAGAAAGCGCCAATATGATGAGCCCTTCATCGTGGAAGGAGGCGTTACCGGGCTCAGGGAGGCGGTAAAGGACCTGGGACTTACGTGCACGGAAGGTGGAAGGTTCTTTCATCTCTCGGGTAACGCAGACAAGGGAGTGGCCACGACGAGGCTGACCGAGATTTACAGGGAAAACTGTAGTGGTGTCCAGGTTGTCGCCATCGGCATAGGTGACAGTCTGAACGACCTGCCGATGCTGGAGGCGGTCGATATACCCGTTCTTGTTAAAAGGCCTGACGGTGGATACGACGAGAGGGTGAACGTTGAGGGCCTTATCCGTGCGGAGGCGGCAGGGCCGAAGGGCTGGAATGATGCGTTGCTTAAACTGGTAGCTTAGAAACCTCTGTTGCGTGGGGAGATATAAATATGGGTGACTTTTGCCAGTCGGGCGATATTACCACACTACACCTTATCGGTGGCGGGCAGTTGGACAGGCTGGAGGATGATTTATTACGTTATTCCAGGACAAGGCCTATTGCTCTGGTCCTTCCCACAATTTATTCTGAGCTGGAAGGCAAAGCGCTGCCGCACATCGTGCAGGAGATTGCCAAGGTCAAGTATATTGACCAAGTTATAGTAGCACTCGGCAGATTCTCGGAGGAGCAGTTCGAACACGCCCAGAAATTCTTTTCCCCATTGACGCAGGACGTAAAGCTCATATGGAACGATGGCGAGCGGATAAAGAAACTGTATTATCTCCTGGACAGTGAGGGTGTTTCGGCTGGAGCGGATGGTAAAGGCAGGTCTGCGTGGCTGGCTTATGGATATATACTGGCGAAGGACAGGGCCAGGGTCATTGTACTCCATGATTGCGACATCCTCACCTACAACAGGGAGTTCCTGGCGAGACTGTGCTATCCGGTCGCGAACCCGCACCTGGACTTCGAGTTTTGCAAGGGTTACTACATGCGTGTAACAGACCGCATGTACGGGCGGACTACCAGGCTCTTCGTCTTTCCCCTTGTTGAAGCCCTTACCCGCGTCCTGGGAAAACTTGATTATCTGGAATATCTCAGCAGCTTCAGGTATCCGCTGGCAGGAGAATTTTCCATGGTCGCCGACCTCGCGCGAATAAACCGGATACCGGGGGACTGGGGCCTTGAGATAGGCGTTCTGTCGGAGATATACAATAACTGTTCAAAGAGGCGTATATGTCAGGTAGAAGTGTGCGAGACCTATGAGCACAAGCATCAGGCCCTTTCCTCGGAAGACCCCAGTACGGGGCTTATGAGGATGGCCATAGACATCTCCAAGTGTCTTTTCAGGACGTTGGCCGGCGCAGGCGTAGAATTTCCGGAAGGGTTCTTCAAGGCGCTGAAGGCCTCCTATTTTGCGACGGCCCACAGGTATATTGATAAGTACAACCACGATGCCATCATAAACGGACTGTACTTTGACCGCCATCAGGAGGCAAAGGCCGTAGAGGCGTTCATAAACGGCTTGACCATTGCCGGGGAGCGCTTCAAGGAGGACCCCACGGGGATGCCGCTTATACCCAACTGGAACAGGATTACGTCTGCGGTACCCAATTTCTTTGACCTCCTTGAAGAGGCTGTGGATGCCGACAATAAGTGAGCTCAGGAGGGACGCGAGAGACATCTTTGATTTTGCCCTTAAGGCGGTAGACCCCGCCAAGCTTGTGAGGCAACAGTTAAGATTGGACGGGCATAGACTGGAAGTGGCTGGAAGAAAATATGACCTTCGCGGTGTTGAGAAGATTTTTTTGATTGCAGCCGGTAAGGCCGCCGCACCGATGGCGGAGACGCTGGAAGACGTTCTTGGGGATAGGCTGGGCGACGGAATCGTTGTGGTAAAGTACGGTTACGGATTGCCCTTCAAGAAGATGAGGGTCATTGAGGCCGGCCATCCGGTCCCTGACAGGAAGAGCACAGAGGCCGCCGGGGCGGTTCTAAAACTGGCCTCACGGGCGGGGAAGAAAGACCTGGTAATTTGTCTCCTCTCGGGTGGAGGTTCGGCGCTTCTTTGCGGTCTTCCTGAGGGGATAACGATTGCGGATTTAAAGTCCCTTACAAAGCTGTTACTCGCCTCCGGCGCGGACATTAAAGAAATGAACACCGTCAGGAAGCACGTGTCCGTAATCAACGGGGGGAGACTGGCCAAGACTATATACCCTGCGGGCATTATAAGCATCATTATCTCTGACGTGGTGGGCAACGAGCTCAGCATGGTGGCGTCGGGGCCTACGCTGCCCATTGGCAGTACCTTTAAGGATGCCATAGACGTCTTAGATAAATACAATCTTACGAAGAGGATACCCCGAGGCATTTACAGATATCTGAAGGAGCAGCTGAAGGAAGGACGGGACGAGGGACCGGCTGAGAGCGCCCCGTGCTTTAAAGGCTGCCACAGCTATATGGCGGGTAGTAACGAGCGGGCGCTCGAAGCGGCGGAGCGGCGTGCGCGGAAACTGGGGTATAACAGTATTGTCCTGAGCTCTTCTATTACGGGCGAGGCCAGGGAGGTAGCTGGTGTCCTTGTCTCAATGGCGAAAGAGGTCTCAGCGTATGGTCGTCCCGTGCGAAGGCCGGCATGCCTCCTGGCAGGCGGGGAGACCACGGTTACAATAAAGGGGAGAGGGAAGGGTGGCAGGAGCCAGGAATTTGCCCTGGCGGCGGCGCTGCAGTTGGATGACTGTAACCATACGGTAGTGTTAAGCGGAGGCACGGACGGTACCGATGGCCCGACGGACGCGGATGGCGCCATGGTGGACACAAACACGCGCCGCAGGGCCGAAAAAAGGTTTCAACTGGATGCGGCGGACTATCTTGACAGAAACGATTCTTACAATTTTTTTAAGAAGGCGGGTGGCCACCTCATTACGGGCCCTACACGGACAAACGTGACAGATATAATGATGGCCCTTATTGGATAGCTGGTAAAGGAGACGATAGTGAAATTCAGTACAGCCCTGAGACGATATCCTCGAAGGAGAATAGAAAAGATAGACAACGTAGACCTGGTGGTGGGTATCCCATGTTACAACAATGACGGTACGATTGCCCACGTAGTGAAAACGGTCGGCCAGGGCCTTTCCACGTACTTCCCCAGGGAAAGGTCTCTTATCATCGTATGTGACGGGGGATCAACGGACGATAGCCGTGAAGAGGCCACCGCCATACCGGTAGAACCGTATATAGAGAAATTGATAACGATATACAGGGGTGTCCCCGGAAAGGGTTCCGCGCTAAGGGGAGTCTTCGAGGTTGCGGAGTACCTTGACGCCAGGGTCTGTGCGGTGTGCGACTCGGACCTGAGATCGATTACCCCGGAATGGATAAAGAACCTGATAGGCCCGATTGAGCAGGAAGAGTATCAGGTTGTTACCCCTTATTATAGACGGTTTAAGTTCGATGGCACCATTACGAATAACGTGGTGTACTGTCTCACCAGGGCGCTCTACGGTCGCAGGGTGCGCCAGCCCATCGGCGGTGATTTTGCCTTCTCCAGAAAGTTTATAAAGACCTGCATGCAGGAGGACGTCTGGGATACGGACATCGGGAGATTTGGAATCGACATATGGCTTACCACTACTGCCATAGTCAAGGACTTCAGGATGTGTCAGGCCCGTTTAGGCGTAAAAGTGCACGATGTAAAAGACCCCGGCGAGCAGCTGGGAGCTATGTTCCGTCAGGTGGTTTCCACGCTCTTTAATCTTATGGAAGAATATTACGACTTCTGGAAAGACGTTAAGAAAAGCAAACCGGTTGAACTTGTCGGTGAAGAACCAAAGGCCGAGCCGCAGAGTTTTCCCGTTGATAAGGGGGTTTTGGTCGAGAATTTCAAGACCGGGTTCAACAATTTTGGCGCCCTGTGGAAGACCATCGTTTCAAAGAAGGACTTTAATGAACTGCAAAAAATGGCCACCCAAGGCGTGGACGATTTTTTTATGCCTGAGGACCTGTGGGTCAGGGTACTGTATGACCTTGCCGCTACATACCATCACTGGAAGAAAGACAGATACAAACTGATAATGCTTATGACCCCCATATATTTCGCTCGAGTCGCCCACTTTATTACCGTTACAGAAAACATGACCGATGAGGAGGCAGAGAAGGTGATAGAGGGGACTGCCCGCAGGTTTGAAATGGAGAAGGATTATCTACTGGAACGTTGGGTGGCCGAAGTGTAGCATATTCTCATGAGGATATACCTCCTACTGTTTATCGTTGCCGCTCCATTATTTTCCGTCTCCTGTGCAACTCCCGGGGGCATCGTCAGCTTACGGCAAAAGGTGGAAGATAACCCCGGGAGTTCGTCAGCCCACTATGAACTTGCACAGGCATATCTTAAACAGGGGATTGAGTGGGAGATGCTTCGTGGCGTAGGCGTCCCCATTATTGTAAATAAAGGCTGGACCAACAAGGCCAAGACGGAATTTCAGAAGGTCGTGGAGCTTGACCCCGGAAACTCAGAGCCACATTACTGGCTGGAGGTTATATACAACGCGCAGGGAAAGTACGAACTGGCCGATCTGGAGGCTGAGTTATATACCGATTTGGTGGCGAAGGAACATAGACGTTCCAAGAAATGAGACACCTGTTCCTCATACTTTTTCTCCTGTTATTTGTTCTTCCTTCCACTAACTGTCACAGGGAGCTTGAGCCCCGGGCGGATAAGACCACCATAGTCTTCCAACACGGAAAGTCTGCGGGCGCAAAGACCATCGGGGAAGTAATCCGCAGGTTTGAGGAGCAAAATCCGGATATTCATATAAAAGAAGAAGTCCTCCCCGCCACGTCAGACCAGCAGCACCAGTTTTACGTCACCAGCCTTGAGGGAAGGGCCTCCAACTTTGACGTAATTTCCCTGGACGTGATATGGATACCCGAGTTTGCCCAGGCTGGCTGGCTGGACGACCTGACGGACCGCATCTCCCCGGATGAAGTCCGTAAATTCTTAGAGGGCCCGGTCGGGGCCGACACCTACAATGGAAGGCTGTATGCAGTTCCCTGGTATGTTGACGCGGGCATCCTCTACTACAGGAAAGACCTGCTGGAGAAGCATGGACTCGAACCGCCACACACGCAGGAGGAACTTGTTGCCTCCGCCCGTAAGGTATTGGACGCGGAGGGAGACCCGGGGCTGTATGGTTTTATCTGGCAGGGTAAGCAGTACGAGGGGCTGGTGTGTGTAGCGCTTGAGTTCATAAGGGGCAATGGAGGCCGCGTTCTGGACACGGAGGGGCGCTGCCGGCTTGCCGACCCCAGGGTGGAGTATGCGCTTAGTTTTATGCGGGACCTTATATCTGTAAACGGGGTCTCACCCAACCTGGTGACCACCGCAGACGAAGAGTCTACAAGGCACACCTTTGGCCGCGGGCGGGCGCTGTATATGCGGAACTGGCCGTATGCCTGGAATCTCTTCCAGGAGGAAGGCTCAAAGGTAAAGGGTCTGATTGGCGTGGTTGCTATGCCCCCGTTCAGCGGCCATTCCAGCGTGGGTACACTGGGGGGATGGCAGCTTGGGATAAATAAGTACTCCCGTAACAAGGACGCCTCGTGGAGGTTTGTTGAATTCATGACAAGCTACGAGTCGCAGAAATCCCTTGCGCGAGGTGCCGGATTCAAACCCTCAAGGAAGGCCGTGTATTCTGACCCGGATTTGGTCAGGGAGCAGCCGTTCATTACTGAGTTATATCCGATTATAGCGAACGCCAGACCAAGACCCGTCACGCCGTTTTACCCGATGATAGCACAGGTGCTCCAGTCAGAATTCAGTGTGATCATTAACGGGATAGACGAACCCGGTCGGGCGCTCGCCCGGGCCGAGAAGGAGATGGACTACATACTGGAACTGGCGCGATTCTGGAAGCGGAGGAGTTGATATGCGGTCCTGGCGAGAGCCGTTTTTAACACCGGACGTGAGGTTGGCCCTCATCCTGATGGCCCCTGCGTTTGTCGTAGTCCTGTGTGTAGCAATATATCCGATAATAACCGTCCTGTGGCTGAGCCTGCACCGGAAGATGCTCATCTTCGACATCTCTCAATTTGTCGGGCTGGATAATTATGCGCGTCTTCTGGGCGACGCACGGTTCTGGAACAGTTTATTTAACACGTGCTATTTTACAGTCATCTCCGTCTCCCTTGAGCTTTTCTTCGGGTTGTTGATAGCCCTGGCAATACACAGGGCCTTTCCCGGGAGGGGCATGATGCGGGCCGTAGTACTCATCCCGTGGGTCATACCCACCGTGGTATCCGCGAAGATGTGGCAGTGGATATACAACCCGGACTTCGGGATTATGAATTTCCTGTTGAGAGAGTGCGGCCTGTTATCAGCTAACGTAAACTGGCTGGGGAACAAATATCTTGCCATTCATGCGGTTATCCTGGCCGACGTCTGGAAGACGACTCCGTTTATGGCCCTTTTGTTACTTGCGGGGCTGCAGGTCATACCCGAAGACCTCTACAGGGCGGCGATGGTGGACGGGGCAAGCGCCTGGCGCAGGTTCTGGCATATTACGCTCCCGCTTCTCAGGCCGGCCATCCTGATTGCCCTGCTCTTCAGGACGCTTGATGCCTTCAGGATATTTGACACCGTGTACGTGCTCACCGGCGGAGGGCCTGGCAACATGACAGAGACCCTGAGCGTATACGCCTATAAAATTATGTTTCAGACCTTACAGTTCGGCTACGGCTCTACCGTGTCGGTCGCAACCTTCATTTGCGTCATGGTAATAAGTATATTGTATATCAGATGCCTGGGCGGTTACATGAGACTCGGCGCATAATATGAAACTGTGGAGCAACGAGACACTGAAGATTTCAGTATTTTGCGCGGCGTTAGGGTTTATTGCCGCCTGGAGCCTTGGACCATATGTATGGCAGCTTATCACGTCGCTGACACCGTCGGAGGAACTGGCGTCTCTGCCGCCGATTTTGCCCACCAGGACGGATTTGTCGCACTATCCCGCGGTGTTCGAGGAGGTGCCGTTCGCCAGGATAATCCTGAACAGCTTCGTGGTGGCGTCCTGCACCACTGTCTTCTGCATATCCATAGGTTCCTTGACCGCGTACGCCCTCGCCAAATTAAGATTCAGGGGAAAGATAGTGGTATTGGGGCTGGTGCTTGCGATATCCATGTTCCCGCCTATTTCCATCGTGAGCCCGCTCTACATGATAATCCGTGCCCTCGGTTTGAGAGATACGTACGCGGGACTCATATTCCCTTACTCCACGTTTGCACTTCCGCTGAGCATCTGGATAATGACCAGCTTTTTCAGGGAGATACCCGATGACCTTGTCAGGGCGGCCAAGGTCGACGGCTGCACACCGTTCCAGACCCTTTATAAGATTATCTTTCCGCTTGCCGTCCCCGGTATAGTCACGGCGGCAATACTGGTCTTTATTTTTTCATGGAACGAGTTTCTCTTCGCGCTGAGTTTTACCACGAGTTACGCCGCGCGGACAATCCCCGTTGGTATCGCGCTGTTCCCGGGTGTCCACGAGGTGCCGTGGGGAGATATCGCCGCCGCCTCCATTATAGTCACCGTGCCGCTTGTAATACTGGTCGTGGTCTTTCAGGGGCGTATTGTCACCGGTATTACGGCGGGTTCTGTCAAGGAGTAGACATGGCCAGTGTGCGTCTTGAGGCAGTGGTGAAAAAATTCGCTGACACGGAGGTCATACATGGTGTGAATCTCAGTGTGGAGGATAAGGAATTCTTTACCCTTGTAGGCCCCTCCGGCTGCGGGAAATCTACCATACTTAACATAATCGCGGGGCTTGAGGACCTGAGTTCCGGTAGGGTACTGTTTGACGGAAAATCCGTCGACAGCCTCTCACCCAGGGAAAGGGACGTGGCATTTGTGTTCCAGAGCTACGCCCTGTATCCGCACAAGAATGTGTACGAAAACATAGCCTTCCCCCTCAGGATGTCAGGGGCCGGGAAGGACGAGATCGACACCAGGGTGGGGAACGCCGCAGAACTCCTGGGGCTTAAAGAGCTTCTTGACAGGATGCCCAGGGAACTGAGTGGCGGCCAGAGACAGAGGGTCGCCCTGGGCAGGGCCATTGTCAGAAACCCACGGGTGTTTCTACTGGATGAACCCCTTTCCAATCTTGACGCCGCGTTGAGGGCGCAGATGAGGAGCGAGCTGAAGGGGCTCCAGCATCGCCTTAAGTGTACCTTTGTATACGTTACGCACGACCAGGCGGAGGCGATGACACTTTCCGACAGGCTGGCCGTAGTAAAGGACGGCCGTATCGAACAGTGCGGTACCCCGCAGGAGGTCTACGACCACCCTTCAAACAGGTTCGTGGGTTCATTTTTGGGCAGCCCGCCCATGAATTTTATACCCGCGAGGTTGGCGGGACAATTTGTAGAGACGGGAGGGCACAGACTGTCGTTGAAGGCCGAAGAATTCGGGTTGCTCAAAACCGGGCTCCAGACGGAGAAAGTTGTCTTGGGTGTAAGACCGGAAAATGTTAAACTATTTCCACAGGAAGGACCAGATACGTTCAAGGCCACAATCTCTGTGGTAGAGCCTATGGGTGCCGAGTCCTTTGTGAGCCTCATGTTTTCAGGCCACAAGATTATCGCCAGGACAGAGGCCGATTTTTCTGCCACGGAGGGCGAGGTGGTCTTCGTCTCCTTTGACAGAGAAAAGGTACATTTCTTTGATGACGCTACGGGGGAGAATGTGTTGCCGAATAGGAACAAAGAGCCCCGCAGTAAGAGCTGAGGCGGATTGGCAGACATGGACATGCGTAGTCACATTAGCAGGAGGCTTGTGAGCAAGAGATGAGATTAAAGAAGCTATTGCCGATTGCGATTGGCGGTGGAATCGGCGGTCCCATCCTTATATTTGTCATCATTGTGGCCGTGTTTCCGAGCCTGTTTCTGCGCGGAATTATCATGGACCAGCTTGAAAAACAGTTTAAGGGCAGGGCTACTGCCGAGGAGGTCTCCTTCAGCTGGAAGACGGGGGTACGGATATCAAACCTCTTCATACAGGATGAGAAAGGCGACAGGCCCATCCTCAAGGTGGACAGCGTCTACCTCAAGTTTGCGATATTTCCGCTCCTCAGGGGTAAGCTGATTATCGAGCGCCTGGACGTCAACCGCCCAGAGATGGTGATTTACCGGGGGGAAGATAGGGGACGGGAGGGACCCAGCCTTGATGGCGCTGCTGAATTGGCAGTGTCCGGTGGCAGTGGGAGCGGTTTTCCGGTCTCATCGGGGAAGAAACGTAAGTTTCCGAACATAATAGAGGCCAGGATTAGCGACGGTACGTTCGTATTCACCGACCTTTATTCCGGAAAGTCCACGAAGGTGGAGAATCTTAACCTCATCGTGGGCGGCATTAAGCCGGGCGGGACGGTCA
The DNA here is from genome assembly GCA_024451685.1 of Candidatus Bathyanammoxibius amoris. NCBI lineage: Bacteria > Pseudomonadati > Planctomycetota > Candidatus Brocadiia > Candidatus Brocadiales > Candidatus Bathyanammoxibiaceae > Candidatus Bathyanammoxibius > Candidatus Bathyanammoxibius amoris. Next base: position 166,623 of record JAMXCW010000003.1, read on the forward strand.
CTGTAGAAGGCGAGTGCGATATAATCGGGGGCGGAGGGCAGGACCATGCGGTTATCTCCGGCAGGTTGCGGGGCTATGAACTGGCGTCCCTTGAAGATGTTCAGGGCCATCTTGAATTCAAGTCCGGTTTTGCATCCATTAAGGCCGTGGTCGACCTGGGCAAGCTGGACAAAGCCGGGACAGAGGTCGTCAATGCCGTGGTTAAGGCGGACTTCCAAAAGACTATAACCAGGCTGGATGCGATACTGGCGCTGCCTGATACTGTAAAGATAAGGGGCCGTCTGGATTCAGATGTGCATGCCGTTTCGCAGTCTGACGGCGGAATGCTTCTCAGCGGTGAAACAACACTTGACGACTTTTACCTTGACCTGGTGCCGTTCTTCCCCGAACCCATTCAGACGTCCAGGGTAAAACTTTCCCACAAGGTGGGTGTAAATCCGTATACAGGGCTTGCGGACATTGATGAATTAAATGTGAGTACTGACGAGATAGATTTTAGCGCTACGGGCGTCGTGAGTATGGACGGCTCGGTTGACGGCAAGGTTCACCTGTCGTTGCCGCTGAAGAAGCTGTTGTTGAGGCTTAGCCATAAATATGATTCCGTGGGTCGGGTAGAGGCCGTCGGCGACCTTGACAGTGACATGGAGATTAGCGGCACTATCGGAGAGGTACTTACCGTAAAAGGCATTACAACGGTTAAAGGTCTGAACTTCGAGGTTGAATCGTTTAAATATGACGACCCTGAGGTAAGGATTCAACAGCAGGTAGTATATGACCATACGAAGAATATATACAATATAAAATACATCGACGTCACCTCGGGTCTGCTTGCCCTCAAACTAAAAAACACCCAGATAAATCTTAACGATAAGATGTACTGCCAGGGTAAACTGAGTCTGGCCCTCAATATGGACGAGATACCGAAACTGCACAAACTGCCGGAGAGGCTCACGGTAAAAGGGATGGCAGACCTTGACTTAAACTTTAAGGGACCCCTCGCGAAGCCGTATATTAAAGACCTCGTGCTTAGCGGCACCTTTAACGCGGATGAGATTGTTTATGATATGTACAAGATTTCCAAGATTAACACTGAACAGTTCAAGTTTGAGAAGAATAAGCTGAGCGGACACGTAGACATGGAGGTAAACGGCGCCCCGGTGAAGGCCACGGTCGAATCAGAACTTTTTAATAATGGGGTGCTGAATCCGCACACGAAAGCCGAACTGCACGGAATAAAAGTGCCGGTAAGTCATAAGCTGGGGAAGGGGAAGTTCGGCGGACTCTATACGGTACACATTGACGAGGCGGAGGCGGAGGGCCTGTTTTGGAACGAGGGGGTAAAGCAAACGCTTACGGCGAATGGGAGGCTGGAAATCGAAAACGGGAAGATATCCGGCCTGAAGGTATTGAAGGAGATTGTTAAGTTCTTCGGCAAGACAGGCGACATATTTATAGTTGATACAGCTGCCGGCGACTTTCGCATTGAAAATCAGAAGTTATATATCCCAAAGTCAGAGGAGTCAGTGCCATTCCTTATAAAGGGTAAACCTTTTGACGTTGAACTTTCAGGTTGGCTGGACTTTGACCAGGAGATAGATTACGTTGCGGCTGTATTTCTCCCGACCCCGGGAAAGACTGTGGGGCCGGAGAACGCCGCCAGGAAGGTAAAATTAAAGATTACCGGTACTCTGTCCAAGCCGAAGGCCCGCGTTGATGAAGGCGCGTTGATAGACGCCCTGATTAAGTCGGATGACGTGATTAAGGATATTGAGGGCTTGTTCAAGAGTTTCTTCAAATAGATGAGAAATAAGATAGCATGACCTGGCTGGACATCGTCTTTATCGCCATTCTCTGTATGGCTGCGGGACTTGGCTTCTGGAGCGGGCTGATGTGGCAGCTTTACGGCCTGTTTTGTCTGGTGCTGGCATACTTTGCCGGACTGGTCTTGTATGGCATCGTGGCAGGGCCCTTTGAAGAGGGGCTTGGAGCGGGTACCGCGAGGACAGTGGGGTACGCCTCGGTATTCGTAGCCACCTTTTTGTTAAGCTACGGCCTGGGGATTTTGGCAAGAAGGGTCTTCCGGCTCCGTCCCGGCAGGGTCAGCAGGGTGCTGGGCCTGTTTCTTGGCCTTTTTCAGGCGTCGCTTGTCTGTGGCGTGGTTGCCGTGAGTCTGGTGTACTACAGCAGCGGCAGCGTGAAACAGCTTGCCGAGTCGTCAAAGGTTGTCATGGTGTTTGCCAAGGGCACCCGTTTTCTGACCATCTTTATTCCGGGGGGCGTTAAGGATGGTTTTGCCACGGTCAGGGAAAAGTCGGATGAGATTGTAGAGGGTGCGAAGAAAAAGGTTGAAGGCGTAAGGATTGAAGACATTAAGAAACGGGTTACGGGTGTAACAGGAAGCGTTGAGGGAGAAGAAGAAAAGGTTGAGGAAGCAGAGAAAGGGCCGCAGGGGGAAAAATGATACCATTGCGGCCGTAACCACACCGCTCGGTGAAGGTGGTATCGGTGTAATCCAGGTTTCCGGTCCGGATGCGTTGGCGATAGTGGACAGGATTTTCAGGAGAAAAGGGGGCGGCAGGAAGGTCCGTGGGGCGTCGAGTGGAGAGTTGTTCTATGGCACCGTGGTGGATGCCGTAACCTCCGCGCCGGTTGACGAGGCCCTGGTGAGCATCTGGAGGTCTGAGGAGAGTCCTACGGGTGAGGACCTTGTAGAGATAAACTGTCACGGCGGTGCCGGGGCGGTGAGAGGCACGCTTGATACAGTTGTTAAGGCCGGGGCCAGGGTGGGCGTCTGGACGGAGTTTCTGGATCGCGGGCGTGAGAGTGCCAGGATGGATTTTCTCCAGATGGAGGCCCTGGAAGCTCTAGTCAACGCGAAGACCAGGCTGGAGGTCAAGGTCCTTACGGCTCAATATGAGAAACTACTCTCTCAACGGGTCTTGGACTTCGAGACCGGCATAGACGTTATTGCGGAGACGATTAACGGCGGCTCAACCGGCCGGGCGCTACAGAGAAATGTTTCAGACAAGCTTGCCGCGCTTCTCAAGGGCCTGGACGAACTCCTGGACTCGGCCGCGTTTGGACTGGCCCTCTCAAATCCACAGAAGGTGTCCATAGCCGGCCTGCCTAATGCGGGAAAATCCACGTTGTTCAATAAAATTCTGGGGCAGGAGCGGGCAATCGTGCATCACCTTCCGGGAACCACCAGGGATTACATCAACGAATATTTCTCTATACGCGGCATTCCCTTCGAACTGCTCGATTCTGCGGGACTCCGGGAGACGGATGAGCAGGTCGAGAGAAAAGGGGTTGAGAGGGCGCGCCACCTGCACAGGCGGGCTGACAGGATAATCCTGGTACTGGACGGTTCAAGAGATTTTCGCGAACAAGAATGGGCCCGGATACAGGAGCTTGCCTTTGACCGTGGCGTTTATAAAGAAAAGATAATAACCGTTGTCAACAAGATAGACCTGGGCGTCATGCTTGATACGGAAAGGCTCGCCGCGATGCTTGATGGTCCTATCTGCCATATCTCAGCCCTGAAGGGCACGGGGCTTGATTCACTTGAAAAGATGATTGTCGGCGAATTATTCGACGAGTATATAGATTGTTATGAGACCGGTAAACCAAAAGCCCCCGTGGTATTCACAAACAGGCAGCGGGCAATCCTGTTAGAGGTGCGAAATATAGTGAGAAAACTTTCCGGGGCGTTTAATGATTCCGGAACGGTTGACGGTGAGTGTCCGGGCGTCATCAGAGAAAAATTGAGGGAACTCCGCTGCGGCGACGGATACAAAGGCCATCAAGAGATTCCCGACAGAGTAATGCCCGCAATGGGTGTGATGGATTAATGTAACGTTTACCCACGTTCTGTTGTTTGCAGAGGGATATTAGAGGCTGCCGTGAGTACCCAGATAAAGGCGTCGAAGAAGCTTGGGTATCTGATACTGAACTACATGCTCGGCGTGGACGTCCCCGAGGAAAGCACCTTCGGCAATATGTTCTCCAAAGAGATTGCCGAGAGGCTTGACCGCGTGCAGAGGATAAGGAATTTCAGGCACGTTATGCACAGGCTGCTCAAGCAGGGCGAACCGGGGGCATGGGCCGAGGTAGACGTCGCGTCGAGAATAAAGCGCGCGGGTTACTACGTAGAATTCTCCTCCCCGAAGGCACCGGAGACAAACCCGGACCTCATTGTAAAGATAAGGCGTGAGAAGGTATTGTTTGAGGTAATATACCTGCAACGCCCGACCGGCCGCGGTAAGCGCCTCTCCGAGGCGAACAGGATAAAGAGGGCCGTTGACAACAAGGTGAAACAACTGCCCGATTATCATAAGGGCGTGATAGTCATCTACGACAGGGACGTCTCCACCAGCGACCTTTCCCCGTCGCTGGTCAGAGAGGTTAAGAAGAAGATTGCCAGATACCCGAACGTTATGGCTGTAGCCGTTGTAAAGCCGCTCTTTAAACGCGGGGGCACCAGCAAGATAGACGGCAAAAAGGCCTATGTTATGTCAAGGCAGGTGTTCAGGGGCGTGTATTCAAGATATACCCTGATAGTCAAGGGGGAGGATACAGACACCAGGGTATTCAGGTCAGTCCGCGACGTCCTCTGCCGCAGGTTTTAGCAAGTGCGGTGTGCCGGAGGCAGACCTGCCCCAATAGCAGACAACGAGGTTTACCTTGTTGATGAGGTTAAAGAGGCTTTATCGCGAATTTAAAGGCAGTTCTCTGAAATGGCGGGTGGGTTGATGCCCTACTTCTTCAGCAGCGGCCAACCCTGTTCTTCTCTCAGTTTGTAATAACCCTCGGCGCAGCGTCTGGCAAGACCCCTGACCCTTGCGATGTAACGGGTGCGCTGGGCGACGCCGATGGCCTTTCTTGCGTCGAGCACGTTGAAGGTGTGGGAACACTTGAGCATGTAGTCATAGGCGGGTAATACAAGGCCCTTATCCAGGAGTTTTTTCGCCTCCCGCTCGTACGTGTCGAAGAGTTTAAGGTGCATCGGCACGTCGGCCTCTTCAAAGTTGTAGGCCGAGAACTCTACCTCGTCCTGGTGGTGGACGTCCCCGTAGGTGAGGCCGTCGGACCACTGCAGGTCAAAGACCGACTCCTTCTTCTGGATGAACATCGCTATCCGCTCAAGACCATACGTAAGCTCCAGCGATATTGGCTCAAGCTCTATGCCGCCCACCTGCTGGAAATAGGTAAACTGCGTTATCTCAAGCCCGTCTATCCAGACCTCCCAGCCCAACCCGGTAGCGCCGAGGGTGGGAGACTCCCAGTCGTCTTCCACAAAGCGCACGTCGTGGCCCACAAGGTCTATGCCCAGATCCTTCAGGCTGTCCAGGTAAATCTGCTGTGAGTCTTCGGGTGCGGGTTTGAGGACCACCTGGAACTGGTAGTAGTGTTGAAGGCGGTTGGGGTTATCTCCATAGCGGCCGTCTGCGGGCCTGCGGCTGGGTTCTACGTAGGCCGCCTTCCAGGGTTCCGGCCCCAGAGACCTCAGAAACGTGGCCGGGTTGAACGTCCCGGCACCCACCTCGACGTCATAGGGCTGCATCAGCAGGCACCCGCGCTGGGTCCAGTAGTTCTGGAGCCGGAGAATAATCTCCTGAAAGCTCAGCGCGCGTTTTTCTACTTTCTTGCGCAATCGTCCACCTTTCCCTGGATTACCTCGATGGTGTGTGGAATCACCGGCAGTATGACCCGCAGGCACTCCTCGACGGCCTTCGGGCTCCCCGGCAGGTTAACGATGAGGCATTGTCCCGCCACCCCTGCGACGGCGCGTGTGCCCATGGCCCGCGGCGTGACCTTGAGGCTCTCCATCCGCATGGCCTCGGTATAGCCCGGCAGTTCTTTTTCTATTACCGCGCGGGTCGCCTCAGGGGTAACGTCCCTCGGCGAAACACCCGTGCCCCCGGTCGTGAGTATCAGGTTCACCTCGTCCTTCCACTCATTAAGCCTTTCTGTAATAATCTCTGCCTCGTCGGGTATTATGTCGTAAAGAGGCACTTCTGCGCCTATCTCGGCCAAGAGCTGTCTGATAACCTGCCCGCTCTCGTCTTCTCTCTCACCCCTGGAACCTTTATCGCTCATCGTCAGGATGGCCGCCTTAATAGCGACTTTGGCGTGTCCATGATGTTCGTGGCCATGACCATGTTTATGATTATGTTGGTGTGAGTTCAAAAATCCCCTCCGTGCAGCCTAATCGAGTATCTTTACCTGATCACCGACCCGCACAATCCCGCCGGCCAGTACCGTACTGAAAATACCCTCCTTGGGCATAATACAGTCCCCGGCCTTGTAATATATGGCACAGCGGTCGTGACACTCCTTGCCAATCTGGGTTATTTCCAGGAGGGCGTCATTACCCAGTTTCAGTCTTGTACCGGGTTTCAGGCGCTTAATGTCCAGCCCCTCGGTTACGATGTTCTCGCCAAAATCGCCTGAGTCTATGTCGAGCCCCTTTTGCCTCATTTTGTCGGCGCTTTCAAGCGCCAGAAAGCTTACCTGGCGGTGGCCGGGTCCCGCGTGGGCGTCGCTCTCGATACCATGGTCCTCAATGAGTTTAACCTCGCCGACATCCACCTTCTGTGTACCCTTCTTCTGGCTTATACAGACGGCCACTACCCGTCCTGTCTTATTACCTTTGGTCATGATAAACGTCCTTAAAACAAGGGACTTACTATGGGAATATATCACGAACCCACGGCAAAGGTCAAGCAAGGAGACTGTCGGCATGCGGGTGAGGATAGTGCCGGCGAAATTGCGTTTGACTGCAGGTTCTTTTGAGATATACTTTTATGAGGGCTGTTTGGAAGAAGGAAAGCCCTTAAGACATGGTTTAACCCGGCCGGGCAGCAGGGTCTTGACTGCTGCCTTAATTTTTTGCGTCCCGGCTTATTTCATGCTATTATCTCTACTATGGCAATAGAAACGCTTAACAATACGAGGGTGCTGATAGCAGACAACCTGCCTGATGTGTGTGATGATATCATGAAAAAGGCGGGTATAAAGGTGGTGAAGAAGCCTCACCTGTCTCCCGACGAGCTCAGGGAGGAGATTAAGGACTTCGAGGGTGTGATAGTCCGCAGTCGGGCGAGGTTAACGGGGGACGTCCTTGGTTCCGCGGCGAAGTTGCGTGCCGTGTGCAGGGCTGGCGTAGGGATTGACAATGTGGACATGGCAGCCGCCACCAAAAAGGGTGTGGTGGTAATGAATACCCCCGAGGGCAACACCATTTCAACTGCTGAGCACACAATCGGTCTGATATTTGCCCTGGCCCGGAAGCTGTGCCAGGCGCACCAGTCGCTCAAAGCGGGCGAGTGGGAGCGTAAGAAGTTCGTTGGTGCTCAGGTCATGGGGAAGACACTCGGGGTTGTTGGTCTGGGGCGGATTGGGCGCGAGGTGGTGAAGCGTGCGGCCGCGCTTGGGATGAAGGTGCTTGCCTATGACCCGTATGTTTCTCCTGAGATAGCGGACCAGTACCCCATACAGAAGGTGGATAAACTTGATGACCTGTTAAGGCAGTCTGATTTCATAACCATCCACGTTCCACTCAACAATTCCACAAGGAATATGATAGCGAAACGGGAGTTTGACGTCATGAAGCAGGGTGTGGCGCTGATAAACTGTGCCAGGGGTGGAATAGTAGTGGAGCAGGACCTTTACGACGCGGTCAGTTCGGGTAAGGTGGCGGGTGCCGCGCTTGACGTGTTTGAAGTGGAGCCGCCGACGGGGAATAAGCTGCTTGAGCTGGAGCAGGTCATAGCCACACCGCATCTTGGCGCCCAGACCAGCGAGGCACAGACGGCGGTTGCGGTAGAGGCCGCCGAGCAGATGGTGGACGCGCTGCGGGGCAGGGTCTTCCGCAACGCCCTTAATCTGCCTGCCAGCAGCCCCGACGAGTTTGACCAGCTGCGCCCGTTTATGGACTTTACCGAGAGGATGGGTTCCTTCCTCATGCAGTTGACGGATTGCGGGGTGCATTCCGTGTCGCTCATCTATGCGGGGGAAATAGCCAAGAAGAACACTCGCCTTGTAACCGACAGCTTTCTTGTGGGGCTGCTCAAGCCCTGCGTGGATGAGGGCGCCAACCTGGTAAGCGCACCTATCCTGGCCATGGAAAAGGGCATAGAAGTCTCGGTTACTACCAGCAGTACCTGCGGGAATTTTACGAATCTGATTACCGCCGGCGTCAAAACCGCTAAGATGGAAAGCGCCATCACCGGCGCCATATTTGACAGGGGTGACGCCCGCGTGGTGAGTATCGACGGTTACAACGTTGAGGCCTTCCTGGAGGGCACGATGCTGGTCATCATTGCCAAGGACCGGCCAAAACTGGTCGGCAGTGTCGGCTCAATGCTGGGCGACAGGGGAATAAACATAGCAAGGATGGCCTTCGGCAGGAAGCTGGTCGACGGTGAGAGCATCGCCATTTTGATAATAAACCTCGATGGGCCGGTATCAAGAGAGCTGGAGATCGATATAAACAACCTTGAGGGCATAGATTCCGCCAGGCTGGTGTTTCTGGACTAAATGCCTGCTTTCAAGCGTTCTGCCTCGAATTCCGGGAGGCCCGCCTCAATAATCTTCTTCGATGCGCTTTCTATATCATATTCAAGACGCTTGAAGCTTATTGTCTGGTCATCTGTGTCATAGAGCACGTAACATGCCCTGGGGTCCTGGTCTCTGGGCTGCCCCACGCTTCCGGCGTTTATTATAGCCTGTTTCACGCCCTTCAGACTCACCACCTCTTTATTCTCAGTGCGCAGCGCGTCGTCATCCTTGATGATTACTAAAGGGACGTGGGAGTGGCCTATAAAACAGGTGCGTGTTTGAAGGGCGGCAAGGCAGAGTTCCGCCTCCCGGTACGTCTGGAGATAATGGAACTGCTCCGGCTGATAGAGTGTGCCATGCACAAGTGTAATATCTTCTTTTTCTAATTCTATGACAAGGGGCAAGTTGGACAGGAAATCCTTGTCTTCACTGCTCAGGTGTTTTCTTGTCCACAATGCCGCCTCTTTCGCGTGTGGGTTAAAGTAGTTTATATCCATCTTCCCGACGGCGGCGTAGTCGTGGTTACCCGCTGCGATGGTCCCGGTCAGCTTTCTCAGGGTGGCGAGGCACCTGGAAGGTTCGGCGGCGTAGCCCACCACGTCCCCGATACTCAGAATCTTTTCGGCCCCTGTTTCTTTTATGTCTTTCAGAACGGTGTCCAGGGCTTCGAAGTTGCTGTGTATGTCACCAAGTACGGCGTAGAGCAGGATGTTCTCCTAGTAATTAGTTACGCATGATAAACACCAGAATGGAGGGACAGGAACGGCCATTTCATGTAGACCTCAAGAATGTGTCTTTAGGGCAGGGATGATGTCGTCTAAAGACTGTGTTAAAGTGTACAAGGCAGCAGGTTATTCGGTGGTGGAGATGTAGCTCATCCTCAGGTCATAGAGCAGGCCCTGAAGATATTTCTCCTCCTCCTGTGTTAGATTGCCCCGCGTCTTCTCCTCTATCATTTTAAGGGTGTCTATTGTATACTTGGCCTGGTCCCGGTTTATTGCCTTCTGCTTGGTGAAGGGGTTTTCTATCTGACCGAGGGCGATAAGGGTCTGTGAGGCAAGCCCGGAGACAAAGAGCATAAAGTTGGGCTCTGGGATGTGAGGGCGGGTGCCTTCTTGCCTGGCTTCTTTTTTCTCCTGCTGGGCTTGTTCCTTCCATTCCTGGTCTATTGTCTTCTTTTCTTCCCGCGCCGGTTCTTCCGCTGGAGTGGGTCTGTCCTGGGCCTTTTCTTCAACCTTTTTCTCTTCACGAGCCACATCTTCTTGTGGCGCCTGCTTCTGTTCCTGCTGCTTTGCGGAGGCCTTCTTTTCTTCTCGCGGCTGTTCTTGTTGTAGAACCTGCTCGTCTTGAGCCTTTTCTACCCGCACGTTTTTTTTCTGTTTAGGTTGTTTCTTATGGACCTTCTTTACAGACTTTTTTGCCTTAGCCATATTTGAACCTCTGCCGGCGTTTTTTTATAGCCGCACGGTGCGTCCAGACTAACCTTCTGTTGGTTAAACGTGGCAGCGAGCTGCCACGCTACATAGAAAATGCTACTAACAACAAGTAGGAATCTGCGTATAACTTGCCGGACAGGTTTAAAAACCTGTTCCTACTTTTGTTAAAAGAAGATTGTCCGCTATTCTGTCAGTAGTTGCTTCCGCAGTTCCTTTACCTCCTCTGTCCCGGATTCCACGAGCGTTGCCTTTATAAAATCTCTGAAGAGCGGATGGGGCCGGGTGGGCTTGGATTTGAACTCCGGGTGGAACTGTACGGAGACAAACCACGGGTGTTCCTTCAGCTCAATTATCTCGACCAGCTGTTGATCGGGTGAAAGACCGCTAAAGACCATACCCTTGGAGGCGAATAACTCTTTGTAGGCGTTATTAAATTCATAGCGATGCCTGTGTCTCTCTGATATCTCATCCCTGCCGTATGCGGCATGTGCCCTGGTGTCAGGCCCAAGGACGCATGGATGTGCTCCAAGCCTCATGGTGCCCCCGAGCCCCTGTATGTCTTTTTGCTCCTCAAGGAGACATATTACCGGGTCTTTCGTGTCCAGGTTAAACTCTGTGCTGTTTGCATCCTTTAGTCCGCAGACGTTTCTGGCGAAGTCGATAGTGGCGCAATGCAGCCCCAGACAAAGGCCCAGGTAAGGTATCTTATTCTCTCTGGCGTATTTGGCGACAATGACCTTGCCCTCGATGCCTCGCTCGCCGAAGCCGCCCGGAACTATGATTCCCTTCACCCCGTCCAGACATCTCTCAGGGCCCTCGGTTTCGACGTCCTCTGCCTCGACGCGCCGTACCTTGACGCTGGTATAATTTGCGCTGCCCGCGTGGGTAATGGACTCGTAAATGGATTCATAGGCCGACTTATGTGTTATGTATTTTCCGACCAGCGCTATCTCCGTGCAGGACCGGGGGTTCTTTAATCTGGCCAACATCTCTTCCCATTCGTGCAGGTCGTGGCCGTCCATTTTCAGCCCCAGTTTTTTCAGGATGATGCCGTCGAGGCCCTGATCCCTTAAAATGATGGGTATGTCGTATAGATAGGGTTTTACGTCGGTCTCCTCTATGACGGCGTCTTTTTCCACGTTGCAGAATAGTGATATTTTTTTCCTGATGTCCGGTGAAAGAGGCTTTTCGGTCCTGCATATAAGGATGTCCGGCTCGATACCCGCCTGCCTGAGAATGCCGACACCGTGCTGTGTGGGTTTGGTCTTCATCTCGTCGGCGGCCTTGAGATACGGTATCAGTGTAAGGTGTACAAAGAGGACGTTCTGCCGTCCTATGTCCTGGGCGTATTGCCTGATGGCCTCAAGGAAGGGCTGGCTCTCTATGTCACCCACAATCCCCCCTATCTCAGAGATGACGACGTCAACGCCGGGAACGGCCAGCCTCCTTATACCGTCCTTTATCTCGTTTGTTATGTGGGGTATTATCTGGACGGTCTTGCCGAGATAATCTCCCCTCCGCTCCTTTGTGATGACAGAGTTGTAAATGGAGCCGGTGGTGAGATTGCAGTCTCTGTTCATAACGGCGCTGGTGAACCGCTCATAGTGCCCGAGGTCGAGGTCCGTCTCGGCACCGTCCTCGGTGACGTAGACCTCACCGTGTTCAAACGGGCTCATGGTGCCGGGGTCTACGTTTACGTATGGGTCGAACTTCTGGAGGCTTACCTTCAACCCCCGGCTCTCGAGCAGCAGCCCTATCGAGGCGCTGTTAAGGCCCTTCCCCAGGGATGATACTACGCCGCCTGTGACGAATATGTGTTTTGTCATATTGTTATTGTCAATTCCTGTACGTGTCGAGAAACCGTTTAAAATCCTCCGGGGTATCTATACCGTGGCATCTGTGGGGCGTAACAGATACCCTTATCTTGTATCCGTTTGATAGCGCCCTGAGCTGCTCCAGGTCTTCTGTCTTTTCGAGCGCGGTCTGTGGCAGGGTGGCGTAATTCATCAGAAAATCTCTCCGGTATGCGTATACCCCAAGATGTTTGAGAAAGATTCCCTTATCGGCGAACTCCGCTTCAGGGTGGTTTCCGTGGGGTATAGGAGACCTGGAGAAGTAGAGGGCATAGCCGTTACTGTCCAGGACGACCTTGACTGCGTGAGGGTCATCGAACTCGCTGCGGGAGACGATGGGGTTTGCCAGGGTGGTCATCACGGCCCCGGTATCGTTTGATAGAATAGTTACTATGGTATCGACCATCTCAGGCATTACTTCCGGCTCGTCACCCTGCACGTTTACGATGATGTCGATGTCGGGGTCCAGCTCCGACGCCGCCTCCGCCACCCGCTCCGTCCCTGAACGGTGCTCCGGGGAGGTCATCGTCACACGTCCCCCGAAACCTTTTACCACGTCATAGATGCGTTTGTCATCGGTGGCCACCAAAACCCCTTTTATGGTCTTAGCGTCTTTTACCCTGGAATAGACGTGCTCAATGATATATTTGCCGGTAATGGTCTTTGCCTCGGGAAGTATGCACTTGCCTGGAAGCCTTGTTGAGCCGTATCGTGCCGGTATGACGGCGTAGGCATTCATGCCTACACATGCTATCAACTGCGGGACGGCGTGTCAACCTCATCCTTTTATGACACCGAGCGGCCTGAGTTGTACGACCTTCCGGGCGATTCCCGCGTTGTGGACGACGTCTACCACCTCGGTGACGTCCTTATAGGCCTCGGGTATCTCCTCGGCCAGTGTGCGCCACCCCGACGCCCTTACCACCACTCCCAGTTCCTGCATCGCCTTTACAATGTTCTTGCCCTTTGCTATTTTGGATGCCTTTGTCCGGCTCATCAGCCTCCCGGCGCCGTGGCAGCTTGACGCGAATGTCTCGGCGCTTGCGGCCTCGGTGCCCACAAGTATGTATGAGTAGCGGCCCATATCACCGGGGATGAGTACCGGCTGCCCGGTGGTCTTGTAGGCCTCCGGGGTCTGAGGGTGTCCGGGGGGCAGCGCCCTGGTTGCGCCCTTGCGGTGGACGCACAGGCGCCTGGACTTGCCGTCTACCACATGGTCTTCGAATTTCGCGATGTTGTGGCATACGTCGTATATGAGGTCGAGTCCCAGTTCCTCAGTTGACCTGCCGAGCACACGGGAAAAACTCTCCCTGACCCAGTGTGTGATCATCTGCCGGTTGGCGAACGCGAAGTTGGCGGCGCAGGCCATTGCCGCGAAGTAACGGCCGCCCTCGTCCGAGTCGAGAGGGGCGCAGCATAGCTGGCGGTCCGGCAGGTCTATACCGTATTTCCTGGCCGCCTGTATCATTACGGCGATGAAGTCGTCACAGACCTGATAACCAAGGCCACGGGAGCCGGTGTGTACCTGAATGGCGATACCGCCCTGCTCAAGACCCAGCCCGCGGGCGAGCTGTTCGTCATACACCTCGGATACGACGTCGATCTCAACAAAATGGTTTCCGGAGCCAAGTGTGCCTACCTGCGCCCGGCCCCGTTCCAGCGCCTTCTGTGAGACGTGGGCAGGGTCTGCTCCCTTTATGCACCCGCCTTCCTCGATGTGGTCGAGGTCCTTTTGCAAGCCATACCCCTTTGACACGGCCCACCGGGCGCCCTTGTGCAGCAGGGACTCCAGTTCGGCGTGGCTCAGCTTCAGATCCTTCCTGCGCGAGCCTACGCCCGCGGGTATGTTGCGGAAGAGGGTGTCGACAAGTTTTTCGATGAGCCCCGATATCTCTTCCTGTCTCAGGTTTGAACGCATGACCCTGACGCCGCAGTTGATGTCGTAACCCACGCCGCCGGGGGATATCACACCTGTCTTCTCGTCGAAGGCCGCGACGCCGCCTATGGGGAAACCGTAGCCCTCGTGTATGTCGGGCATGGCCAGTGAGGCCCGGACTATCCCCGGCAAGGTCGCCACGTTGGCCACCTGTCGAAGGCTATCGTCCTTCTTTATGTCCTTAATTATCTTCTCGTTCGCGTAGATGATACCGTCAACCCGCATACTGCCTTCTCTTGTCAGCCTGTAACGGTACTCATCTATCTTTTCGAGGTTGATTAACGGTTCCTCAGCCATACATTATTATTCCTTTCCTGTCAGGGGCACGGCATGCCGTACCCATACAAGATTACAGGTCTACGACTACCCGTGCGTGCCACCTGCCGGGTTCCTGCCGCACCTCAATGCGGTGGTACGTAACGGCCTTAAGCGGGGTCAGGATGACATGCCGTCCGGGAATGAATTTTTCACCAAAGGCCGACGCGCGTAGTTTCCCGCCATTTATCTCTGCAACCTTGAATCTTTTAAAGAGCAGGTCTTCCACCTCGTTAAGGTAAAGCAGTTCGTTCAGCCATTTGACGAGGAGTTGTTCATAGTCCGTTTCTGTATCCTTGGCCGCTTCTTTCGTTATCTGTATATTGACGGTTCTTTCCGTCTTCTCCTCTACTTTTGACAGGTCAGCGTATACGTCGAAGAGTGCAAACGCCGCATTCTCAAAGAGATCCCCTAAATCCTTGCCGTATGCGACGAACGCAAGGTCGGCCGTGTGCTCGATAAGTATATATCTCTCCTCTGCCAATATCTTCATCCCGGGAAACAGACGCAGTTTCTAACTAAATTATCCGGCATTGGCAAATTACTGTCAACTGAAAAGGGAAAGGGTTGTGGCGTTCATATTGCGGGTACTTTCAAGACCGCGTTCTTGTGTCATCAACAAGTCTGCTTAATGCCTGTTTTGCAGGTGTGTGGTCGTGATGTGTGAGCTTACTGGAGCAGTTTTAGACAAATTCCACTGAGCACAAATCAGGGATGCAGGATGGACTTACGAGTTCCTTTTCCCCGGCAGGGCCGGCTTAAAAGACCCATTACACGATGTTCTTTTGATGATATCCTTGCTTAGTCTCCTTCACCTCGTGCTTGATGGCGCCAGCGGCCGGTGAAGGTGTACGCGAGCGCTTCTATGATTTTGTCTATTATAATCTCGGCTTTTTTTGCCTTTTTAGTCTTCTTCATTTCAGGCACCTCCCATTAACGGCTTTAATGGGCCTGCATGCCTCTTATTATTTTATAGCTCTGTTTGTAGCCGGGCGTCAACAAAAATGCCTGAAAATCTCAATGGCAGGGCCGGGGTCTTTAAGCGGTTGACATTTATTGATGACGGAATATACTACGGACTAACTGCCGGCAGGGCGCTGGGTCTTAATCGTTACTCATAATCATTACTATAGCGCGGTGCGTCGAGACACACCCTGCATGCCGAAAATGCCGATATTGCCCGGAGCACATGACATGGATTTTCTTTCGCTCCTTATTGCCACAATCATCCTGAGGCCGTACGTATTTATACTCTTCTTTATGTATTTGCTGGCGGGCGCGGTTCAGCTGGGGACCCGGCGGATTATTCTCTTTACGCTGCTTGCCTACACGATAGCGTTCGTCTCCGAATATTCTTCCACTAGAACCGGAATCCCCTACGGTATGTATATATACACGGGTTATACGCACGGTAAGGAACTCTACATCTCCAACGTGCCGTTTATGGATTCCCTCTCATACACCTTCCTCGCGTACTTCAGCTACTCCCTGTCCCTGCTGGTCACGTCACGGCTCTGCAGGAGCGGGATTGACGTACAATTGATCAGGGACAAGAGACACTGGCGGTCCCGCGGGGTCCTGTTGCTGGCGGCGACGTTCATGATGCTGCAGGACGTGGTGGTGGACCCGGTGGCGCTGAGGGGGGCGGGATGGTTTCTGGGTCAGATATTCTATTACCCTGATGCCGGTATATATTTCGGTGTGCCGCTGTCTAATTTCCTTGGATGGTTCGTGGTGGCCCTTGCCATTATCTATCTATTTCAGCGGCTGGACAGTCTTGTCGAGGGGTGGAGGGGTTTCAAGGATGAGGGCATGCGTTACGTCCCGTATAAGGCCCTGCTGGGCCCGGCCTGTTATTTTGCCACCATGCTCTTTAACCTGTTCGTGACGTTTTATATCGGGGAGTACCTGCTGGGTCTGGCCAGTCTGACGATAACGGGTATGCTGCTTTATTTAGTGCGCGGGAGCATCCTTGCCGCCGAGCATGTGGACGAGTCTGAGCTTCGGAAGATTGTCGGGCCTTATCACATCAATCAATTCTAGCCGCCAAACAGATATGGTACGTCTCGTTACTACAATTACAAACCTCACGCGTAAGAACTACCTGTTCTTTTTGAGCCGTTCTACAAGCCCCAATATCTCGTCCTCGGGCCATCTGAGGAAAAGCCCCTTGCGTATGGGTTGAGGGAACTCGCCCCTCTCAATCCAATTCCGGATAGTAAACCGCGTTACTCCAAAAAGTTCGCAAACGTCCTTGAGTCTTACAAAACGGGTCATCGCCTGGCTCCTTTCCTTACCCATAAGCAGAAACAAAAAACTCCCCTCAGATTCAATAAGCTCGGCCAGGCTTCCGTCGTCGTTGGCAATTATGTCGTCCACCAGTTCGTCCTTGCTGGTATACTGGTCGCCGCGAAGCTGGTACAGCTCGTTAAGTTCTCTTTTTGATAAAGTTTCCCGCATAAGTTGACTGTCCATCAGATTCCCACCCGGTCAAAATTATCTATTGACAAAAAAACATGGATGTGGATAATTATACAAGGATTTGCACTATATGCCCGCATCAGCCTGAACAGGCGATAAGGGTAGGTACGTGCAGGCTCCAATGGCCTATATGGGCGATTGTAGCCTATGTGGGCGAAATTGCAAGTAAATTCTTAAATATTTTGTATCTTTCTATTATATAGGGACATATGAACGTAGGAACGAAACTCAGATTACTTAGAGCGGAGAGGGGCTGGACAAAGTCCCATGCCGCCAGGGAGGCCGGTATACCTATATCCAGCTACCGAAACTATGAAAAGGAGTCACTGAACCGCAAGCTCCCTGGAAAATCCGCGCTGGCACTTGCCAAGACCTTCGGGGTGTCACTTGAGTACCTGCTTGATGACGTGAAGGACTACCCTCCGGTCCCGGCCAGGGACAGGATTATCCAGCTGGTTGGGGAACCTGAGAAAAAGGCGTCTGGTACCGGGGTTGAGGGCGATACCCGGCGGAGGGTGGCGGTATCACGGTACGGTGATAGGGGAAATGACGGTATAAATATAGTTGGTCATGTGGCAGCGGGAGAGACGGAGGTAGTCTTCGATGATGCGGGCCTGCCCACCGGCGGCTCCATTGACGAACCCCTTGAAAGAATGCCCGATGTTACTGACAGCAACGCCTACGGCCTGATAGTCAGCGGGAACAGTATGCTGCCGGGTTATCCGGAGGGTACAAAGGTGGTTGTATGTCCGTCGCACAAGGTGAAGTCGGGGGACGTAGTTATCTGCCGTCTTAACAGCACGGGAAAGGTATATGTAAAAGAGATTGCCTTCTCCCAGGACATGATTATACTCAAGTCTCACAACGCAACTGCCTATGAACCGGTGGCGGTACCCAGGGAGGATATAGTCTTTTGTCACAAGGTGGTCTGGGCAAAAAGACCCTAGTAGTTTTGATCCTGCTATACCTCTTTCTCTTTACGCCACTTAACAGTGAGACGCAGGCCGTGGAAGAATCCCCCAGAGAACTCTTTGAGCGTGTGTGTGCCATGTGCCACGGCTGGGCTGTAGAAAACTTCTTCATGTGCGAGGGGGAGGCCCATGTGATACCGCCCATCTGTCCCCCTCACACGAGTCACTGGCTGCCCGCGGTGCTTACGGTGGCCACGTACCAGGTCTATGTTGGGGGGGGCGAGGTAGGTTTTCCGCTGATTCCCAGAAAGGACGTCTTGAAATTGGCCCAATACCTGGACGAAAACTACCCGAAAGAGCCCATATGCGCGAAATCGGGAGGTTAATGCCGGTATAACTTTTCACGATTAGCAGGCGTGTATACCCGCTGGACAAAGAACTTCACGCCAGAGCAACAAAATGAACCTGGACCGCAGAGCCAAGATAATGCTTATTGCCTTGATATTGCTTTTACCTCTCGGCGTCTACAGGTTCATCTCTACCTTCAGGGGCGGGGGTTCAACCGGGACCACTGTCATCTCTCCACCCGACAGATCGTTTGTGCCGCGTACGGTCGTAGATAAGGGTGACGTGAAGGGTTTGATGCCGGATGAAGCGGAGGGTGAGGCACGCAAGTTTCAACCGGTGTCACAGGATACAGTAGGTTTTAAGAGGCTTGTTGCCGCTGGAAGCTGGGGGCGGAACCCTTTTCTGACTCCTGAGGAGATTCGCAAACCATCGGTAAAGGCAACCAGGGCGTCCGAGCGGACCATGGAACGGGCCCCGCCAAGTCTTACCGTGACCTCGGTGCTGATAAGCGGAGAAGAGGGCGTAGCCGTAATAAATGGCGAATTTTACGTGGTGGGTGACACAATAAAGGGTACAAGAATCAGGATTGTGTCCATCACAACTGACGGAGTGATAATCGAGACCAGCGGCATAAAGGAGCTGATACCCCTTGCCCAAAGCGGGGTACGAGTAGAATCAGTTGAGGTGAAATGACCTGCAGGCGACGGGGGCCACTCAGTATTTATGGGCCAGTTTCTGTACCAGTCTGAAGATTATCATTACCACACCTGCGGCGAAGAGCAGGGTTACCCCGAGCGCAATGGGCATGCTCGGGTTTTCCTTCAGGCTTACCATCACGGCGTTGTATATCTGGACGTCCTCAAGCTGCACCTCGGCACCCTCGATTAACAGAGGGGCTTCCCTGTCCATACGGACATAATGTTGCTGTGCATCAGCCATCCCCGGTCTTGTAACGATGGCTGCCACGGGAAATTCTATCTTTGGCGGCATCATGAGCCCGGCCACTATCGCGGGTGAATCGCCGATGTAAAATTCTTCATACAACTTCAACTTCCGGGTCATGTTGTTAATCTTCAGTGTTACGTTCCTGGGTGAACTTTCGTACTGCCTGAGGAGAAACTCCCTGGCCCCAAGGTCAAAGACCACTGGCTGGTTGTACCCCAGTATCCTGTCGAATTCCTCCTCACCGCGTTTAACCCTGATAGTGGCCCTGACCTCCCTGGGCATACCGTTGGGAAAGGAGACAACCTCAATCGCCTTAACGCTGAGTTCGACGTCGCCGCATTTAACGGGTTCATTAGTTATGGTAATGGGTCTCCCGCTAGTCGAGTACAACCCGCCCACCAGATGGGCGAGCAGCGTGACCACAAACGCAAGGTGCACCACAGCGCCGCCGTACAGCGTGACATTTTTTACACCCGCCCTCAGTTTGACCGCCACCGAGTCAATGGTGCAGAAGAAGGCGTTTATCCCGTAGAGTACAAACCCGGCAAACAACAGATAGAACCAACTGTTGACCGGGCTTACGTGCTGGAAGAAGAAGTTTATGTCCTCCCCCTGAAGCTCCCGGTAGTAACCGGGCATAAAGTTCATCCAGAGGCTTCCGAAGATGAGCAGTCCCGTTGTGGCAAACCCCAACTGCACGCCCAGCTTCCTCGATTTCAGTATGTCGTAGAGTCTGTAAAGCATCTTGGTTTATCCAAAGCTGTGGGAGCTGGAGATAAGGAAACTCGTCCCCACGTAGGTCATTAACATGATAAGGAACCCGGCGACTGCCAGGTGCGGTTTATAGGGCTTAAGGGCGGGCCAGTTGTCCACGTGGATGCAGGCCGAATAAAACAGCCACACGATTACAGACCATACCACCTTTGCGTCCCACAGGAAGTAACTGCCCCAGGCCACATAACCCCACAACCCTCCAAAGAGCATCGAGACCGAAAACCCCAGCATCCCGTAGAGAAAACCCCTGTCAATGATATCGATCATGTCTCGACCTCGCGCCTCTCCGGGCGGGCTTGACGGATTTCCGGCGGATGCTGATGATGTCCCCCGCGGTCCGGCTCCCAAGAAGTAGGCCGAGGCCGCCGCGAAGCTTAAGGTCCAGTACGCGTAACACATAAACGACAGCGGGACGTGGAGCGTGTACCAGATGGTTATCATCAGTGGCGGAGGATAATTAAGCCCCTTCGGCCAGAAGGCCGCGGCCACCAGGAAGACATAGCCCACACTGAAGAGCACCGTCCTGAAGATGGGCACCTCCACATCTCTGTATATGTAGAGCAAGATGAACACAGTTATGGAAAATCCGTAAAATGACTCAAACTTATTTGTAAGTGGCAAATACTCTATGGCCATACCGCGCATGGCGAAGGCGGTGAGCTGAATGCCCAGCCCCAGGGCAAGTACAAAGGTACGTGTGCCCTTCCCGGAGAAGTTGCAGTACCAGTACGCCGTATATATGCCCACTGACAGCCAGTAACAGAGTATGGACAGGTTGATAAGACTCTTCGAGTCCAACGGTATTACCCTCCTCGAAATTTGTAAAGAGTCAAATCTAGCACACCCGTCACGGTAAAATCAAATGCAAATATTGTCCTGGTGCGATGGGACGGGTTGGTTAGACGGCAGGGTGCGCATGGACGCGGTGAATGGGTTGGTCGTTATCTTCCACCCCTGGCGATGTCCATGAGGGATTCTTTGGCCTGTTTGCGGACGCGCATGTCGGGGTCCCTTCTGGCCTTGCTCAGTGCTGAGGCGGCGTCGAGCGCCTCGCGGCCAATACTGCCGAGGGCCTGAGCGGCGGCAAGCCGGACGTCTGAGTCCTCATCCTCCAGGGCCTTGGCCAGTATGGTAGTAGCGTCCCGCGCGCGCGGACCCATGTTGCCCAGGGTCAGGGCGGCGTTCACGCGCACCTGCGGGTTTGTGGCGTGAAGCAGGGCGTCGCAGAGGTAGTAGATGGCCGTCTGGGAACCGGTGCCTATCTTACTCAGGGCCTTGGCGGCGCTGATACCTACCTCAGGATCTTTGTTCCGCAGGGCCGCGGAAAGGCCCTCAATGGTATCGGGCGACTTATCTCCAATCTCGCCCAGCGCCCAGATGGCGTTCTTGCGCACCTCGGTACTCTTGTCGTACCACAGGGCCTCAGAAAGCGCCCGTGCGCCCGCCTTGTCACCGTTATTAATCTTTCCCAGGGCCTTGGCGGCTTGGGCGCGAACCATCGGATGCTTGTCCTTTAAGAGGGCCTCGGCCAGGGCCGGCGTGCAGTCGGATGCGTCGCGGCCTATGTTGCCAAGGGCCTTGGCGGCCCCGGCACGCATCACCACGCTCTTTTCATCCTTGAGGGCCTCGACGTTTCGTTTTACCCGGGTCTCTATACTCTGGTCCTGCGCCAGAGCACTGCTACAGTACCACGGGCCTGTACAGAGCCCAAGTACCACCAGGACCGGGACGAGCGAAACGTGCAAAGACCTTCTCCTTATCTTACTCGTCATATAAAACATTTTACACACGTTTGACGTTCTGGCAAATATTTATCCCGGGTTCCAGATAGAAATATTGACGTAAATATCAGTATTAGAAATATATGCGTGCAACTGGTATAATTCCTCCCACCCTCGAAAACCAGGAGAACTATTGATGACGATGAAGCTGAAGGTAAAGGTACAGTACGGCACACTGATAAAGGAAAGGGCCGAAGTAATCGTGCTGGGGCTTTTCGACGCCCCGCGGATAGAAGACCCCACGGCGAGAGACTTTGACAAGAAACTGGGCGGGATGATAGCGCGCATCATAAAAAACGGAGATTTCAGGCCCAAACTAAATAACACGTTTCTTTTGCCTACGTACGTCCAACTGGCGTCAAAGAGGCTGCTCCTGATAGGGCTTGGCAAGAAGAATGAATTCACTATGGACAAAATACGTCAGGTCTCCGGCACTGCGATAAAAAAGGCGAGGGGGCTTGGGGTAAAAGAGGTAACAAGTCCGCTCTACCCGCTAAAAGACCGTGCGGAAGATATCTCTCGTGCCGTGGTGGAAGGTGCCATACTTGGCCGCTACAGGTTCAGGCAATTTAAACACCTGAAACCTGATGAGGCCAGGGAGGTGGAGAGGTTGAAAATACTGGTAGAGCACAAGTCTGAACTCGACGGCGCGAGGGCCGGCGCGAAGACCGGAGAGTCAGTTTCAGAGGCCGTCTGTTACGCGAGGGAGCTGATAAACCTGCCGGGCGGGACGGCAACACCCACTATGATTGTGAACGAGGCCCGGGCCATGGGACGCCGTCTGGGACTCGGGGTACAGACACTCTCCGGGGAGACGATGAAACGGCTTGGCATGAACGGGGTACTCGGTGTCTCTCAGGGCAGCAGCCAGCCGCCAAGGTTTATCGTGCTCGAATACGGCAAGAAAAAGTCCGGGCAGGACACTGTGGTCCTGGTGGGTAAGGGTGTGACGTTTGACAGCGGGGGTATCAGTATAAAACCATCGCGGGATATGGACAAGATGAAGTACGACATGGCGGGTGCGGGGACGGTGCTGGGCGCGTTTCGCGCGCTTGCCGGGCTGAAGCCAAAGGTGCACGTGGTGGGGCTTTTACCCTGTGTCGAGAATATGCCCGGCGGCAGGGCCATAAAACCGGGTGACATAATCTCGTGTATGAGCGGCAAGACGGTGGAGGTGGCAAATACCGACGCGGAGGGACGGCTTATACTCGCGGACGCCCTTGTGTATGCGAAACGTTATAAACCGGCGGCGATAGTCGACTTGGCTACGCTCACGGGGGCCTGTGTAGTCGCGCTGGGCTACTTTACCATGGCCATGCTCGGTAACGACGAGGAGCTTAAGAGGCGGGTGAGGGCGGCGGGAGACGCCACACATGAGAGGGTATGGGAGCTGCCCCTGTGGGATGAATATTTTGAGGCGATTAAGAGTGACGTTGCCGACATAAAGAACATCGGAGACCGCACCGCCGGTACCATAACCGCCGCAAAATTCCTTGAAAAGTTTGTCGACAAAACACCCTGGGTACACCTGGACATAGCCGGCGTGGCCTGGGAGAACAAGGACACGCCTTACCGCCCCAAGGGCGCAAGCGGCACGGGTGTAAGGCTCCTGGTGGACCTGCTTATGAACTGGCAAAAACTCCCGGCGGCGAAAAAGACCAAAAAATAATGTAGCGCCGGGTCTCCGCACCCGACGTTCTTCGTACGTCCGGTACAGAGATCGGACACTACAGGTTATATTATGGTGTCGTTCTGAGCGAAGCGAAGAATCTAGACCCTTCGCCAGTTCCTTCGCTACGCTCAGGACTTGGGCTCAGGGTGACACTTAGTGTCAGATTCTTCGGTCGTTTCACTCCCTCAGAATGACAGTTGTAGAAAACCCTTTTAGACAGCTTATAATTTCTTCCCCGTCTTTTTGTATTTCTCTTTAAGCATAATTGTTGCTTTTGCAATAAAATAACCAACACTCTTCTGAGTACTAGAAAGAACGCCAGCATTTATTCTTATCTTCTCACCTTTTTTCGCTCTCGCTTTACTTCCAGCTCTCCTTAAATATTCCCCATTCACAACTCCTTTATTGTGTAGAAGAATATCGCGGAGGGTCTTAAGCTCAAATATATCCGCTAATCCAGGAATACTTTCTATATCTATTGAAGTGATTAGTTGTAGATGTTTTGTGGCTTCTCTAGGGCCTTTATAAAAAATATCTCTCAATTCTTCGTCAATAAGCCTTTCAAGACATTCTTCATAAGAAGATGAATCTTTAATTGTGGAACTTTCCACTTTCTCCTTCCTTATCTTCTTCGGATATTCCCTAAGGATCAGCCTCAAAATGTCACTCATCCATGCTTCATATGTAGTGATAATACTAATAAAAGCCCATGTTGGAATAAGAGTTTCAGAATCTTTGAGAGTTGCAGCTTTAGCGGATTCTAAGAATTGTTTCTCTACTATAGTCTGATCAACATTATCATCCCAAACTTTCTGTCCATGTTCTTTTATTGATAATTGTGCAAGAGTAGAGATAGTGGAGCAAGTACCAATGCTCTCAACAGCCCAAATACTTCGAGATAGTATTTCGTCATACAGAGTCATATGTTAGTCTCGTTTATGGCTACTCCGTCATCTTCTTGTCAGTATGATGGCCCGGATCCTTGAGGAGTATGGCCAGTTTTTCCAGCGAATTCCGGGCGGCGTCTTTGTCGCCGGATTTGTTATATAGCTGGGCCAGTCTCTGATGCACGGCGGGGTTGAAGGGGTTTATGTAAGTGGCGGCCCGGAAATTTTCTATCGCCCCGGCTGTCTCGCCCCTCTTCGCGAAAAGATCTCCCTGCGTAATATAAATAGCCACGTAGTGGGGGTAGTAGCTCAGCGCCTCGCTCAGTACCCTCTGCGCGTCGTCGTCACGGTGGTTCTGTATATACGTCCGCGCGAGCTTGTTGAGTATCTGCGGCGAGCCGAGCCCGGCGTACCGGCGGGCCTTTTCATATTCATACAACGCGGCGTCGGGCCTGCTCTGTTCCTGCAGCAGGTCGCCAAGCATGGTGAACTTCCTGGCCTCTGCCACCTCTATCTCCACGGGACTTTCTTCTGTTTGACCCGGTTTGGCCGGGTCTTTTAGCCTGGTTGGCATGACCTTCAACCCGGGTATCTTCTGTGGGCTGGTTTTTCTCAGGTACACCTTCCATTCCCGTTCAAATTCCTCGAAGGGCATACCGAGGCCTTCTTCTACAGCCTCTTCAACGCTCTTCCCCATGGCTATGACGTCCAGAATGTCATTTAGCGCGGGATACCCGCCACCCTTTTCTATGATGTATGTCATGGCCGTGAGCACCTCGGCGAAGGCGAGCGCGGCGTCCTCGGCCGACTTCAGCTTGGCCAGTGACGGGTGCATCTGTTCAAACGTTATAAAATAGTCGTCCTCAACGGCACGCGCGAGCAGGTGGGACTGCAGGGGTGTGAGTTCCCTGCCACCGTCGGATTTCCACCTGGATTCCTCGTACTTGGCAAGGCCCTCGTGGAACCATATGGGCGTAAAATTGCGCGTCCTCTTTGTTATGACGTAGTGCACGTACTCGTGGGCCAGGGTGTCGGCCCAGGGGTATCCCCTGAGGAGCAGCCGGGGAGACATTATCATGAGCCGGTTGAAGTGGCAGATGGCCACCGTGCCGGACGTCTCTATCTCCTTCTTCGTCAGGGTAGAGGCGGTGGAAAAGCCGTCCACACTGGGATACACCTCGACCACAATCTTTTCCTCTGGAAGATACTGCAGGTCACGGCCAATCTCCGTGCAGGCACGTTCAAGCGTGCGCGCGGCATCTTCCAGCAGGACCTGGTCCCTGCCGGGGACGTATCTGATGATGAAATGCTCGGTAGGGTATTCCTCAAAATTCTGGGCGGTATCATAAACGTCTGCTATGAATGCCGAAAGCCTTCTGCCCTCCAGAAAGCCTTGCGGCGGGCCTTCGAGCATTTCCATGGCGTCTTTGTAACGTCCCCGGTAAAACGCGACCTTTGCGGCCAGGTAAAGACCCTCCGGGCTGTCAGGCTGAAGGCTCAGGATCTTTTTTGCCATCTCATCCGCCTCGCTTATCTCCCAGCGTGTGATATGGTCTTCACCCCTCAGGAAAGACCCGGTGACGTCTGCGTCGTGATGGTTTTTCCCGGCAGCTTTCTGCCTCCCGGCATCCGTGGCCACTGATTTAAGCGGCCGGATGCTGGTCTGGGCATATACCGTAAAGGCGCCGCTGCCAAGGGCAAGATACGTCACAAAAAATATTGTCAGGAGTAATTGCATATTAGGTGTCCGTTAAGCAGGGCAAGCTCTGCCGCTACAAATTTATATTGTAATATAGGGTGCGGCTCGACGCACCGTACTACTCCACCAGTTTTCTGTAATAGTCTTTGTTCAGTTCGTGGTACTTCTCCGGCAGGCCCTTTTTCATCGCGTCGAGGATGTCTTCACGGAACTCCTTGGGCACCCTGTATGACTCCTCGGAGGGTATCTCCACGTCGCCCGTAGCGAATCCGAAAAAACCTTCGCCCCACCTGCCCCGGTATCTGAGTACGTACTTGGGCATTGGGATTCCACGGGACATCATACCCTTGGAGACCCTGTCCATGGCCTCGCCGAGGCTCTTTCTTGCCTGAGAGAGCCTGTAGAGGGATTCCCTCTCATCCTCCAGGGCACCGGGGCCGTCCGCCTCCTGGAGCTTCCCCTCCGCTCCATCCATAAACTCCTGCGCCTCGGCCATCTTTTCACCCGTCTCGCTGCCCATAGACGGATTTCTATCGGCCAGCTCATCCATTGCGTCTGTCAGGTCGTGGGCCTGTTCTTTTAATTCACCTTGTTGCCCGGCCAGTTTGTCAAACTGTTTTTTCTCTTCCTCTGTTGGCTGACGTCTGTTCATCTTTTCGACGGATTCCCGCACGGACTCAAGGTCCTCAACCATCTCCTCGTTGAGTGTGCGGGCATCGGCCAGCATCTCTCCCGTCTCTTTCTTCATCTTCTGGAATTCTTGATAGGATGGTTTGTTCTCCTTCTTTTCCTCCTCCTCCTCCTCCTCGCGGCGCGGGGTAATCGAAGAACCCCTCGCCACATCGAAATTCCACAACCTGAGATCTTGCAGTGATTCCTTTGCCATGTTCAGCGACTCCTTGATGTCATACCCCTCAAGCATTTCGCCCAACTGTGAGAGCCTTTCGTTCAACGGTGGTATCGCCTCGGACAGCTCGTCATATATATCGAGCAGCGGCTCCTGGTTTCTCGCCTCATTTAGCTCACGGAACTTTTCGTTCAACTTGGCATACTCCTTGTCACTGAAACCTTCGGTGTCAGGAGAGCCGTAGAGGAGGGGGCTTCTCGTCGCCTGGTTCCTCTTCTTTACCAGCCCCTCGGTCTCCCTCTCCTTGCGCGAATAATCCTGCAGGGTGGGATTCTGGGCGAAGGACTTGTCAATTTGGGATAGATTACTCTTCATCCCCTTCAACCTTTCTAGCTGTTTCTGGAAGAATTCGCTCAGGGTCTTGTTCATGTCTTCAAAGGAGCGGGATTGCATGTCTTTCTTAAGTTTCTCCGTCTGCTGTGCCACTTTGTGTTCGCCTTCCTCCAGTTCCCTGAGCCCCTTCTCAAGATTGCTCATTTCTTCAAGGGTACGGGAGTAGGTGGAATCAGCGTACTGACGGGCGCTCTGTTCCATATCGGCCAACATCTTCTCCATCGCGCCTACCGCACCCAGCGCAGCCTTGAGGGCCGCCTCAAGGTCTCCTCTCGCCAGCGCGTCTTTCATTTCCTGCAAATCCCTGTTAACAGTGGTTTCCTGCAGTTCCTTCAGGGCCTCCAGATTCAGGAACTCGTCTCCCCAGTTGCTGGACATCTGCGAAAGTTTTTCCATCATTGAACGCACCATGTCCTCGAGTTTCTGCATTGCCTCCATCATTTTGTCTTCAAGCTCGCCCGTCTTACCCTCTGAGAGGTCGTCAAGGAGGTTTGCCAGGGTTTTTTCCATGTTCATGATGTCCCTGCTCTGGTCGAGGACGTCATCGAGCCTCTGTTTTCTCAAAAGCTCCATAAGATACATAACGTCGTCCTCCAGTTCCACCACGTCGTCGTCCTGCATACTCTGGGTCCCGCTTATACTGACCGTGGACAGCACGGGGCCGCGTCTCTCTATCTTTTCCAGGAGCTTATCCTTGGCGGCGTTAAGCTGGGCTATCGTGTTCCGCATGTTTTCCAGGCTGTAATAGACGGCGTAGTTGGCCATGGTGTCTTCTTCCATGTCAGTTAGGATTTTCTCAAAGAGCACCAGCAGGTTGATGGTCCGTCCACTGAGGACCTCCTGTTGCATGAGCAGTTCATCCCTTGCCGTCATGGCATCCGGACGGTTCACCAGTTTATCAGCCAGAAGCAGCGTCATCTCCTTAAGGAGTTTATCCTGCAATGAGATGAGTTCTTCGTGCTTCTTTTGTGTACTGTATACCTCAATGTAGCGGGTTTCGGACCTGGCCACCTTGGGCTCTGAGACAGCGTCGTTATCCACGGCCTCTAAGAAGTAAGGCACCTTCTCACCTTGGGTAAAACTGTACATGGAGAGGTCCCATTTACATGAATCTCTGAATCGCGTTTTTGGCTCTTTAATGACTTTCAGGTCCCTTCTTGCGCCCTCGGCCCCGGGCCCTTCACCAACCACCAGTCTGATTTCTTTCAGACCGAAGTCGTCCATGGCTTCATATTCAAGGTCAATCACGTCTCTCTCACCCACCACCTTTCCTTGCGCGGGAGAGAGTATGGTTATCCTCGGATAGTCGTCAGCCAGCGCTATGATCCTGTGGGATTTTGATTTGTGCGCAGACCTTCGGCCCGCGGGTAAGGTCTCGAAGCTATAGTTGCCGTCTTCCAGCACTATCAGGCTTCCCTTTATGGTGTGTGGTGTCTCTACGGTCATAGGCACCCTGGTCGACTCGTTTATCAATATGCTTGCGGAGTCTACCGGCTGATTGCTCCGCGCCACAATCTCTACCTCACTGCCCTTCAATATCCTTATGTCGCCGCTTGAACCAGTTATGGTCCTTGGCTTCAGGCCGGTATAGGCGGGATATCTGTATGTCAGTGTAATATCGCCAATAACGGGAGCCGTGGCTCTGAGCAGCACAGACGGCACGTATCGGGGTTCCAGCAAGAGATTAAATCTTTGCGCAACATACGTGGGGTTCATGGCCGTGATAACGGCAAAAAGGCCGATAAGAAGGCCGAGAATCGTAAGGTTCCGCATGAGGCAGCGGCTTTCCACGACATCACCGGCTTTTAGGCCCACGAGTCCTTCCCCGGTCTGTTTAAAGAGTAAACCGGCTAGCTCATGGGAAAAAAGGCGTGCCCTTCCCGGGTTTTCTAAATCCCTGCCAAGTTGAATGGAACTGATAAGTAAATCCTTAAGCCGTGGAAAGCGCTTTTCCATGAAAAGCGCCAGCCGGTCCTGTGACCCAAGGGACTGGATAGGGGTAAGGATGTAGCGGTAAGACACATAAATGATTATGATTGTACTGAGGACGAAGTAGCCCATCCGGGCATACGGGACGACTGAAAGTTGTGCGGCAGAAACGAGTCCCACCGAGAAAAGGACCAGGGCGATTGCTCCCAAAAGTGCGACCCCTTCACCGAGGCGCACCAGTGTGGCCCTCCTCCCGACCCTTTGAATAGAATCCTTAATCTTCGCGTAATTGTCGTCCATCTGTAAGTCCTTTCCGCTTCAGTACTTCATATTTTTCAGTCTAAGGCTTTCAGTATTTCTTGTCAATCTGGTTTTATACTGCATGGATATTTTCCGGGCGGGCAAGATAATATTTTTGCCCGGAGTCAGCCGGGTATTGGTAAGTGGTGGCCCCACCGGCTGTTGTGTGAGACGGCAAATCCTGAAAATACATGAAATAATTTCCCGGCCGTACTTGACAATTTATGCGCAAGCTGATATATTTTGTGTATATGCCGTGGGGCGCGGCTTGTTAAGTAGTCTGGATCCTGACGGGGACATCCGGAAGGCCAATACGTAAATCTGGATGCATGGGTTCAATAACACCTTGTATTTTAACCAACGTTTAATGTGCGGCTTCTTTTAGGCATTTGGTTATTGTGATTTTATAGTAGTCGAGATTTTTTGAAGGATGTATTACCATCTTGAATGCCGCCAAGTAAATGAGGGTTCCTCCTACCTTATTGGAATTCTCTGTTGTGCAGCTGCCCCCGTTGCATAGCCCTTGGCGGCTTTCTTTTTAAACTGCTGGCCAAACCATCCACCTGGTGATATACTCTGCTTTTTATCTTCATACTCCAAGACCCTCTTGAGGGGAGCAATGAGCAAGAAGGTTGTACTTGCCTTTTCAGGCGGACTGGATACCTCCGTGGCCGTAAAGTGGCTTCAGGAACACTACGGCATGGAGGTGACCACCCTCACCGTTGACCTTGGCGGCTTTAGCCCGAAGGACCTTGAAAAAGTAAGGGAGAAGGCGCTGAAACTGGGCGCGCGTAACGCGATAGTGGTAGATGCGCGCGAGGTCTTCGTCCGCTATTTTGTCCTTCCCGCGCTCCAGGCAGGCGCCCTCTACGAAGGGGTCTATCCCCTGGCTACGGCCCTTGGCCGGCCGCTGATAGCCAAGCTTCTCGCTGAGGTGGCAGAGGAGGAAGGCGCCGAGTCGGTGGCACATGGATGCACGGGCAAGGGGAATGACCAGGTACGCTTTGAACTGACGCTTCAGGCCCTCGCGCCGCAGCTAAAGGTTATCGCACCGCTCAGGGAATGGGGCATGAGCAGGGAAGATGCGGTAGTATATGCCAGGAAACACGGTGTAGAGGTGGAGGTTCGCAAAAAGACTCCCTACAGCATAGACGAGAACATCTGGGGCCGCAGCATTGAGTGCGGGGCCCTTGAAGACCCCTGGGCCGAGCCGCCTGAAGACGTCTGGCTCTGGACAAAATCCATCAAGGACTGTCCGGACGAGGCAGACACCGTTGAGATAGGTATAGAAAAGGGGATTCCTTTCCGCATTAATAAGGATTATATGGATGGGGTTCAGCTGGTAGAAAAGTTGAACGAGCTTGGCGGGCGCCACGGTGTAGGCCGCATTGACCACGTTGAGAGCCGTGTGGTGGGTATAAAGTCACGCGAGGTATACGAGGCCCCGGCCGCGGTCATACTCCACAAGGCCCACAGGGCGCTTGAGTCGCTGGTCATGACACGCGAGGCCATGCGCTTCAGGGACATAGTGGCCGGCCAGTACGCCGATATTATATACAACGGCCAGTGGTACTCGGCCTTCCATCTTGACCTGGTCGCCTACGTCTTGAGCGCACAGCGGATTGTTACCGGCGCTGTCAGGATGAAACTCTTTAAGGGCACGGCTACCGTAATAGGCCGCCGCTCACCGCTGTCATTATATACACACGAGCTCGCCACCTACGACAAGGAAGACCAGTTTGACCATAAGGCCGCCGAGGGTTTTACAAAGATATATGGGCTCCCGCTAAAAATCCAGTCAAAGGTGCAGTCTCAGATCATCTACGGAGCGCATGAGATTGACCTGGCCAGCGTCCTCCCTCCCCGGCTAAAGGAAATAACAGAAGGCAAGAAGAGCTGCTAGGTGTGAGTGTGCGCCGCGTCAAGATGAACCCTACCATAAGTTAAACTGGTAAGCCGATTACTCCCTCAGTTGTCCGTCACCGTGGATGACGTATTTGTAGGTGGTGAGCTCGGGAAGTCCCATCGGCCCGCGGGCGTGGAGTTTGTCGGTGGAGATGCCTATCTCGGCACCCATGCCGAACTGGCCGCCGTCGGTAAGCCGCGTTGAGGCGTTGACGTATACGGCGGAAGAGTCTACCTCGTTGGTGAACCTGCCGGCGCTGGTGACGTTCTCGGTGACGATGGCGTCTGAATGTGAAGAACCGTATCTGGCGATATGCTCGACGGCCTCGTCAAACGACGAGACGACCCTGACCGAGAGGATGAGGTCCAGATACTCCGTGTCCCAGTCTTCGTCGGTCGCCGCTTTTATGTCTGGCAGGATTTTTGTGGTCTGGCTGCACCCGCGCAGCTCCACCCCGGCCTCTTTCATCTTCCCGGCCATGGGAGGCAGGAATTTTGCCGCGATGTTTTTATGGACCAGCATGGTCTCCATCGCGTTGCACGTGGCCGCCCTCTGTGTCTTGGCGTTAAGGCATATGTCCTGTGCCTTGTCCAGGTCGGCGTACTCGTCCACGTAGGTGTGACACACGCCCTTGTAGTGCTTAATCACGGGTATCATCGACTTCTCCGCGACGGTGCGGATAAGTCCCTCTCCACCCCTCGGTATGACCACGTCAATATACCCGACCGCTTTTAGCATCAGGTCAACCGCCGCCCTGTCTGTTGTTTCTACTATCTGGATGCATGCGGGGTCGAGGCCGGTATCACTGAGGGCCTTTTCGATGACCCTGTATACGGCGAGGTTTGAGTGAATGGCCTCTTTGCCGCCGCGCAGGATAACGGCGTTACCGGCCTTGAGGCACAGTGCCCCCGCCTCCGCCGTTACGTCAGGCCTGGATTCATATATAATGGCGATTACACCCAGCGGCACCCGAACCTTCTCTATCAGCATGCCGTTGGGCGCCTTCCATCCCCCCATGACCTCGCCCACGGGGTCTTTGAGGGATATCATGGTCGTGAGGCCATCCGTCATGGCCTTTATCCGCTTGTCGTTAAGCAGGAGCCTGTCGATAACAGGCTTGCTCTGGCCGGCCTTGCGGGCGACCTCTATATCGCGCTGGTTCTCCTTCTGGATGTCGTTTCTGGAATCAACAAGTCCCCGCGCGATGGCCGCAATGGCAGCGTCCTTCTGCGCCGTGCTGGCGCAGGCAAGCCGCCTCGAGGCCTCCTTTGCCCCCGCCGTTAACTTAGCTACGTATTTTTCCATATTTATGTTCGTACCAGTAGGTACCATAAAACACCCCCGTTACGCTAACAATAATTAGTATGAAGGTACCGAAAAGACCAATGGAGTTTAATATACCGCCTTCTTTACCGGTGTAGCCGGCTTCGTGAGCGGGCCCGGCATCGTCAGCGTTTTCGACTATGCGGAAGTTGCGCTTCTTGTACACCTTCTCCTTTGGCTTGCCGTAGCCCAGTTGTTCTCTTGCCTCTTTCTCGACCTGCACGGGGTCATAGACAAGGGCATCCCTGAGTGTGTGCAACTCCAGGTTCTTTTTCTTGAGCAGGGTCACCTCTTTCTCAAGCACCGCGTTCCTTGCCAAAACCGTCTTCAGTTCGGAGTGTTTCCTGGCAATGGCTATGGAGAAGCAGACTATTATCGCCAGGGTCAGTGCCAGTGGTACCATGAAAGCGATAAACCGCTTTTTTTCTACTTTGTCCAAAACGCGTCTCCAAAGGTGGCCGCATCTCCCAGTTCTTCCTCTATACGGAGGAGCTGGTTGTATTTGGCCGTTCGTTCTCCGCGGGACAGGGAGCCGGTTTTTATCTGGCCTGCGCTCGTGGCCACGGCTATGTCGGCTATGGTAGTGTCCTCAGTCTCTCCGGAACGGTGAGAGATGATGGTGCCGTAGCCGTTTGCTTTTGCCAGTTCCACGGTTTGAAGTGTCTCTGTAAGGGTACCAATCTGGTTGACCTTTATCAAGATGGCATTTGCCACGCCCTGTTTTATCCCGCGGGAAAGTCTTTTGGTGTTGGTTACAAAGAGGTCGTCGCCGACAAGTTGAACCCTGTCGCCAAGTCTGCCGGTCAGTTCCTTCCACCCGTCCCAATCGTCCTCGGCCAGGCCGTCTTCTATGGAGCGGACGGGGTAGTCTGTCATAAGTTTTTCGTAGAAATCTATCATACCCGCTGAATCTCTCTCTCTCACCTCTCCCGCGGTAAACCTGTACTTGCGGTCTTTGCTGTCATAGAACTCGGTGGCCGCTGCGTCCAGTGCCAGCGATACCTGGCTGCCGGGCCTGTAACCGGCGGCTTCTATGGCCTCCAGCACCACCTCGATGGCCTCTTTGTTGCTGCGCAGATTGGGCGCGAACCCGCCTTCGTCCCCGACCGCGGTACTTTCGCCCTTCTTGCTGAGTATCTCCTTCAGCCGGTGAAATATCTCCGAACCGGCCCTCAGGGCCTCGCTAAAACGGTTAAACCCCGCAGGTACTATCATGAACTCTTGAATGTCAAGCGGGTTGTCGGCGTGGGCGCCACCGTTAAGGATGTTCATTAACGGCACGGGCAGGTTGTTTGACTGCGGTCCGCCGATATACGCGTAAAGGGGCAGGTTCTTTGATCGCGCGGCGGCCCTGGCCACGGCCAGAGAGACACCAAGGATGGCGTTGGCGCCGAGCCGTTCCTTGTTCTCTGTACCGTCAAGCTGTATTAGTTCCTGGTCTATGGCCGTCTGGTCGCAGGCGTCCCGGCCCTTCAATCCGGGGCCGATTATCTCGTTAACGTTTTTTACCGCCTTGAGAACACCCTTGCCGAGGTATCTACTCGTATCTCCGTCCCTGAGTTCAAGTGCCTCGTGGGTGCCGCAGGATGCGCCGGAAGGTACGGCCGCCCTCCCCAGGCTGCCACCCTCCAGCAGTACGTCTACCTCAATGGTAGGGTTGCCCCGGGAGTCCAGAATCTCGCGGGCCTTTATGTCGTTTATTGAAGCTGACAATATTCTTGGTTACAGAGATGTTCCCCTCAAGGGGACTCAATATCAAAATTATCAAAATTTGTCAAGTTTTTGTTATTACATAACTTGTGGAAATTTATTGCATGCGCGCGAGGTTTCTGAGATATTACCCTCCAAAAGGAGACCGGAGACGTGAAAGAGTTCCTGTGGGCATTTGGATTCCTGACCATAATTCCCCTCGGCGATTATGAAGAGAGGGGAAAGGTGGAGGGGGAAAAGGAGGAGATTCAGCCACAGAGGATGGGTGTCGTGATGACGCTGTTCCCTGTGGTCGGCCTGGTAATCGGGCTCCTTCTGGTAGTGGTCTACGTGCCCCTTGTAATGGTCTTTCCCGGCAGACTGGCCGATGCCCTCATAATCCTGACCTTTATACTGATAACGGGCGGCCTGCACCTTGACGGACTTGCCGACTCCGTTGACGGGCTGTTCGGGGGGTGGGACGCCGGGCAAAGACTTGAGATAATGAAGGATTCCCGAATCGGCACATTCGGTGCGATATCTCTTGTTGCGGTGATTGGCCTTAAATACCTGTCATTCAATGAAATAGGTGGTTACGTCGCTGCGGCCGACAATCTGCTCGAGCCGTACCTGCCGGCATACGGCTCTTGTGCGGAGAAGGCCAGCGTTTTATTATTGATGCCCGTGATGGGCAGGTGGTCCCAGACACTGGCCGCGGGCTTGTACCCGTACGCAAGGAAGGAGCCGGGTACCGCAGGGGCGCTGGTAAGCAACACCCACCTCCGGCACGCCATCGCCGCGTCAACCGTACCCGTTGTTCTTGCAGTCTTTTTGCTGGGTTATGGCAAGGCTGTAATCATAACCGCCGTACTCGTGCTATTAATCGTGATTCTGTCACGGTACGTAAACAGCAGGACGGGCGGCCTGACCGGCGACACGCTCGGCGCAATAAATGAGCTAACCGAGCTTACGTTCCTGCTTTTGTTTTATATAATTTGATTAGACGCAGGGACAGGTCTTTAGACCTGTCCGAGAGCGGACTACATTAATAAGCTATGATATAAAAATGACAAAGCTGACATTAATACTTGGCGGGGTGAGGAGCGGTAAGAGCTCCTACGCCGTGGAGCTGGCGAAAAAGTATAAAAACGTCACGTACGTTGCCACCGCGCGGGTTGAGGACGACGAGATGAAGGAGAGGGTGACGATGCACAAAAAACTCCGCCCGGCCTCATGGAAGACGGTGGAATCGCCTGAGAATCTGAGCCAGACGGTAGAAGGGCTTGATGCAGACCTTATACTGATAGACTGCCT
The DNA here is from genome assembly GCA_024451685.1 of Candidatus Bathyanammoxibius amoris. NCBI lineage: Bacteria > Pseudomonadati > Planctomycetota > Candidatus Brocadiia > Candidatus Brocadiales > Candidatus Bathyanammoxibiaceae > Candidatus Bathyanammoxibius > Candidatus Bathyanammoxibius amoris. The sequence continues at coordinate 201,924 of JAMXCW010000003.1, forward strand.
GACGCTTTATGTATCAAACCTGTTGCTGGACGACAACGAAAAAGAAGCGAAAGAAAAATACATTACCGGTGCGATAGAGAAGCTCTGCGGTGTCTCAAAGGATACAGGGGCCGACGTGATAATGGTCTCAAACGAGGTGGGTCTCGGCATCGTCCCCGCGGACCCGCTTAGCCGAAAATTTAGGGACATCGCAGGCAGAGTGAATCAGATAGTTGCCTCCCATGCCGACCGGGTGTATTTTATTGCTGCCGGCATCCCACAGAAGTTGAAGTAGATGCCGTGTAACATACTGCCGGCAATTCTATGCTACGCCCTGGGGTGGCTCTTGTTGTAGACGTTGCGGAGTTTTTCCATGGTAACGTGGGTGTATACCTGGGTGGATGACAGGCTGGCGTGGCCCAGCAGTTCCTGAACGGCGCGGAGGTCGGCGCCCCGGTCAAGCAGGTGCGTGGCGAAGCTGTGCCTCAGTATGTGGGGCGACGGGCTGTGCCTGATATCCGCCAGCTTCATGTATTTATCCAGTATTCGCGATATACTGCGGACGGACAGCCGCTTATTATTCTTGTTCAGAAAGAGGGCGGGCTGGCTGTTGCTGCCTCTTGATGCGATATAGACCTTTAGCGCCTCAAGGGCGTACGAGCCGACGGGCACTATCCTCTCCTTCTTTCCCTTCCCCCGCACCTTGATGAGTTCGCTCATGGTGTCTATGTCGCCGACGTTGAGCCCCACCAGCTCGCTAACCCGTATGCCGGTGCTGTACAGGGTCTCAAGTATCGCCCTGTCCCTCCGGCCCCGCAGGTCGTCTGCCTTAGTGGTATTTAACAGCGCCTCCATCTGCCTGACGGTCAAAAACCGGGGCAGTTTACGCTCCTTCTTCTGGGAGCGCAAAATATGAGCCGGGTTGTGATCAATGACCTTTTCTTTGCAGAGGAATTTATAGAAAGAACGTATGGTGGCGATCTTCCGGGAGAGTGTGACGTTCTTGTAGCCCTTTGACCTCAGCCCGACCACGAACCGCCGGAGCATTACCGGGGTTACATCTTGAGGTCTGGGGGTGCCGTTTGATTCCAGAAACTCAAGGTGCTGGCGGAGGTCTTCCCTGTATGCCTTAAGCGTATGGGAGGAATAATTTACGACGTGTTCAAGACGATGGAGAAACTTTTCGACGAGTTGTTTCAATGGCTATGATTCTCTAAATCATAGCCTCCCTACTCACCTATCCTGAAATAGCACTAGGACAAAATCCTAACAAATACGCGGGTGAATATCAAGCTAAACCCTTATCTTGACAATATTCAACGGCCCTTATAGAATCGAGCATACTTGATTCTAAACATTCTTATGCGAGATATTGTGGTTCTATACCGGGTGCTAAATTGCCTTCTGTCACAACTTCAAGACCTGAGAAGATTTCCACTGTAGAGGTACCGTCCCCCTGCACGCCGGCCGAGGCCTTTAAGAGACTGGCGGGTGACGGGGTGTTTTTCCTCGACAGCGCCCTCCAGATGGGAGAAGACCGGGCCAGGTACTCGTTCCTGGGTTCAAGGCCATTTATGGTACTGAAATCAGAGGGCAACAACATCAGCATCAGAGACCGTAACGGCACCACTGAGAAAAAGGGTAACCCGTTTGAGGAACTTCGCGGGCTCCTTAATAGATTTCGGTATGAGGGTTTTTTTGACATACCCTTTACCGGGGGCGCGGTGGGGTACCTGTCTTACGACCTCTGCCACTTTATTGAACGCCTCCCCTCAACCACCGTGGACGATATGGGATTTCCCGAGATGTACTTCGCGTTTTATGACAGGGTTATCGTCTACGACCACTACCTGAAAAAGTGCCTCCTGGTGGGAAGGAACACGGGTGACGACCTCAGTGATATTGTAAGCGCCACACCGAAAACGGGTCCTGTACCGGCGATGGGCGCACAGTCGTCCGGAAGAGCTGATAAGCCCGTCATCAGGCGTAATTTTACAAAGGAAGCCTACCTTGAAGCGGTAAGGAGGGTAAAAGAATATATTGCGCAGGGTGATATATATCAGGTAAACCTCTCGCAGAGGTTTGAGACGGATTTAACCGTATCGCCGCATGAACTGTACCTGAGGCTGAGGGCGGCAAGCCCGGCACCCTTTTCATCATACATCGAGTTTGAAGACAAGGCAGTGGTAAGTTCCTCGCCGGAACGTTTTCTGCGGCTGAGTTCGGGCCGTGTACAGACCAGACCCATAAAGGGCACACGCCCAAGGGGGCGTGACGCGGCGTCCGACGCGAGTCTGATGGCAGAGCTGATAAACAGCTCAAAGGATAACGCGGAACTTACCATGATAGTAGACCTGGAGCGCAACGATATCGGCCGGGTCTGCAATTACGGCTCGGTCAGGGTTACCGGTAAGAACACGCTTGAAACATACCCCACGGTCTTTCACCTTGCGGCCACCGTGGAGGGAGACCTGCACTCGCGGTATGATGCGGTTGACCTGATAAAGGCCACGTTTCCCGGGGGTTCTATTACAGGTGCGCCCAAGATACGGGCCATGGAGATAATCGACGAGCTTGAGCCTACCCGGCGCAGCGTATACACCGGCGCCATCGGATACATAGGCTTTAACGGGAACATGGACCTCAATATTGCAATAAGGTCGTTTCTGGTCAAAAATGGCAGGGCATGGTTCCAGGCGGGCGGGGGCATAGTCGCCGACTCGGACCCTGAGGCGGAATATCAAGAGACCCTACACAAGGCAAGGGCCCTTATGGAATCCGTCGCCTAGCGGTAAAAAAAGTCTTAGGGTTATGGATAAAGGCAAAGACATCAACACAAAAAAAGCACCCCAGGGACACCCCTCCGACAGCACCACGCCCGTCTACGTGTATGTTAACGGGGATGTGGTGGCCGAGGATGAGGCGGCGGTGTCAATAAGAGACAGGGGTTTCCTCTACGGCGACGCCGTATTCGAGACCCTGCGCTCCTATAACGGAAACCCGTTTCTGTTAAAGGACCATCTGGAGCGTCTTTTGGCCTCGGCAGACGCCCTTGGTATGCAAACGGAACGTACCGTTGAAGAACAACTAGGCCGGGCCGTTAGACGTCTGCTTGACCTGAACAAACTGAAGGACGCCTATATAAGGATAACGTTGACAGGGGGCAGAGGCAGGGACGGAAAGGGGGGACTATTGCCCTCAGGACCCCAGCGGCCCACGGTAATAATAGAGAACCGGGCCTTTAAACCGTATTCCGACGAACTATATACGAAGGGTATGCGGTTCATCATATCCGATTACCGCAGGAGCACCAGCAACCCCATCACATACCATAAGACGGCGAACTTCCTGGTGGCCATAACGGCCAGACAGGAGGCATTAAAAAAGAATGCCGACGACGCCTTGCTGCTGAACACTAACGAAGAGGTCTGTGAGGGTACGGTGTGGAACGTCTTTATGGTGGAGGGTGGCGGGGTAATTACGCCGTCTGTTGAGACGAACCTGCTGCCGGGTATAACCAGAAAGACAGTCATCGAGATCTGCGGCCGGATGGGAATTCCCGCCGGCGAGGAGGCCTTTCCGGCAGAGCGGCTTCTTAAGGCCGATGAGGTCTTTGTGACAAACTCGCTTGCGGAAATAATGCCCGTGGCGGCCATAGACGACTGCCGTATTGGCGGTAAGATACCGGGCAAGCTCACACGGCGCCTCATGGATGCGTACAAGGAACTTACTCTGACGCCGGCATAAAAACGTTCATGGACATTAGTACGGACAGTTTCATTCAAGACAGACGGCAGAAACTACTGGAGAGGGCGGTGGGACGTCCGTACATGTACCTCTCATTGACCCCCGGTAATATCAGCGGCGGAGCGGAGGCCGTAGACTATGCAGCAAGAGATTACCAGCCTTATCAAAATTCTAAAAAGAGACGAACAGAAATTCTCTAATGTTAATAAGATTGCTTTTAATAAATTTCAAAAATGGTGTGCTTACATTGAGAGAATCATTCAAGGTAGCGGAAAGAATCCTAATATTATTTCTATGGCCTTTGTTCAGAAGCTTATAGCCTATATGGGCATTATTGATTCCTTGAAACTGAGCAGTGGATCTTCTCGCAAGAACATCGTACTTTTCTTTGATAAACTTGACGAAAACGAGAAATTTCTGACAATGATGGCTGTTCAGGTAGGTAGAACCGAGACAGGTTCAAATTTACAGGGGCACCCATCAAAGAAGAAGCAGAGGGAAGAAGAAATCGTACATGCCTATTTGACAAATAATTCAAGAGACTTAGAGAAGTTCTTTAGAAAAATTATTCTAAGCGATGTCAGTTTGTATGGTTTACGATCTGTCTTGGTGCATGAAGGTGGTTTTGTAATCTCAATGGTTGATAGTGCTGGTTCAATATTGGCTTCTTATTCACCAAATATGGCATTAAAGATTGACGAAAACATAATGTCTTTGGATGAAATGTTTCTAAGGGGATTCTGTAGAATTGTTGATATAAACACACCACCCTTAAAATCTAGGGCTAAAACATTTCTACAAAGAAGCCGCTATGCTGCAAAGACACCAGAATATTTACAACTATTTGAATCAAAATTCAGTTAGATTTTTTTGCAAGCTTCACACAATTGATATCATTCTGAGGCAGTGAAACGACCAAAGAATCTCCGAAATATTAGATTCTTCGCTGCCCCTTCGCTACACTCAGGGCTTCGGCTCAGAATGGCAAGTATCTAACACCGCAGGGCTAAAGCCCTGCGGCACCCTAACCTGTAGCTGCCTGATTTATCAGGCTATTAATATACGCCCCATAAATGGGGCAGCTACAGATTAAATAACGAAAATGGCACGTCTGGACGCACCGTACTCCTGACACAGGAATAAAAAAGGCCTCGCCCATGCGGGCGAGGCCCAAACACAAAATCGATTGGAATTTCTTGTTGTATTAATACGGATAAGGGGTTTTTGACTCCCTTCCCCATAGCGCAAGCTTGGCGTCTATCGTGGCCTTGAGCCACTTGGTCAGGTTCACGTGGGGCAGGTAAGGACGGCCATAACGGAAGTTGAGTCCCTTCATCACGTCGGCGACCATGTCCTCGATACCGCCCGGCGCCATCAGACACGGCACCACCAGGACGTCACTGTGACGGCTCTTATCCTCCACCAATTTCCTCAGGTTTTCATTAGCCTGTTTCATCACTTCCGGCGAGGCGCCGAACATTATGGTACCGACGGTGGCGTCCTTGAAATCGCCCCTCTCCCTTATGTAGCTGGCAAGGGCATACATACTCTTGAGCCAGAGGGTCTCTGCCTCCTTGGTAGTAGGCCCGTGGGCCACAAGGATTATCGTCTCGTTGGAAGGGTTCAGGCTTATCTCCATGGTCCTGTCGTACACCACCTCGGCGATGAGAGGGTCATGCTCGGTGGCGTGGGCCATGTGGATGTCGGCCTTTATGTCCAGAGGTTTTATCTCTGCCTGCCTTTCCGGAGGGACGGGTGCAATGCCCAGATAATACTCCAGTTTCCTCACGACAGGGCTGTGGGTGGATATGTACAGGGGAATAATCAGGATCTTGTCGTTATGCCTGACCTGGAGCTTGTTGATGGCGTCCTGCAGTTTTTCCGGTTCAAGGCCGAGCACCAGCTCTACGTCATATTGCTGTTTTATCGGTTCAACAGCGTCTATAACGTGCTGGTCCCACTCGGAGACCGGTTCACCCGGGGGGTCAACGCCTCTGGCAAGTATCAAGATACCCAGCTTTTTAGCCGGGACGCCGCCCGCGATAGTGGGGCTGAGTATAAATAATACTGATAGAACGCATACGGATACCAGGAATTTTGTCATCTATACCCTCCTCTGTGAGCGGTATATAGCTTCGGTAAGATTGGCGTACACTTATACCACAAGAGTAAGGGGGAATCAAGGATGTATTTGTATAGATTAGTCTTACTGGCAGGCCGGTTAGAAAATCGTGCGTCGCGTCGCGGCTTGCGTTACTCCCACTCGATGGTGCCGGGGGGTTTGGAGGTGACGTCGTAGACGACCCGGTTTACGCCCCTGACCTCATTGACTATCCTTGAAGATATCCGGCCCAGGAGTTCGTAGGGCAGATGAACCCAGTCGGCGGTCATAAAGTCGGTGGTCTCAACGGCCCTTATGGCGATGGCACTCTCGTACGTCCTCTCGTCGCCCATAACTCCTACAGTACCGAGCGGCAGCAGGACGGCGAAGGCCTGAGCGATTTTTTTGTATAACCCGGCCTTCCGTATCTCTTCCAACAGTATCACGTCGGCCGCGCGGAGTGTCTCAATACGCTCCTCGGTCACCGGGCCAAGTATTCGTATGGCGAGACCGGGGCCGGGGAAGGGGTGACGCCAGATGAGTTCGTCGGGCAGACCCAGCTCCTCACCCATCTTCCGGACCTCGTCTTTAAAGAGTTCCCTTAACGGTTCGACCAGGTCAAGGTCCAGGTCTTCCGGCAGGCCACCCACGTTGTGATGGCTCTTTATAGGGGCGGTGGGGCCTCCGTGGGCCGCCACGCTCTCTATGACGTCGGGATACAGCGTACCCTGCGCCAGAAACCGGGCGCCCTTAATCTTCTTCGCTTCATCCTCAAAGACGCGGATAAACTCGTGCCCGATTATCTTACGCTTCTTCTCAGGGTCGGCTACGCCAGCAAGCTTCTTGAGAAATCGCTTCCGGGCGTCTATGACGTGGAGGTCTGTTTTGAAGTGCCCGGTGAAGGTCTCCCTTATGGCGTCGGCCTCACCCGCCCGAAGCAGTCCCGTGTCTACAAATATGCAGGAGAGCCTGTCGCCGATGGCCTTATATAGCAAACTGGCCACCACGGCGGAGTCAACCCCGCCTGAAAGGCCGCATATCACCCTATTTTCTTCGTTACCCACCTGGTTCCGTATGTCCTCCACGGATTTTTTGATATAGGAGCTGATTTGCCAGTCTCCCTTGCAACCGCAGGCCTCGTAGAGGAAGTTGCGTATGAGCTGTGAGCCGCATGGTGTGTGACTGACCTCGGGGTGGAACTGGACGCCGTAGAATTTTTTGTCTCGGTGTTTGACCACCGCGCAGGGGCAGGTGTTGGTCTGCGCCAGTGAGATGAATTCGTCCGGGAGGCTGTTTATCTGGTCGCCGTGGCTCATCCACACGGTCTGAGAGTTACCCAGGGTTTTTAGCAGGAGCGAGGAACTATTGGTGATATTGAGTTGTGTCCGGCCGTATTCCCGGCTTTCGGCGGCCTTTATCTCGGCGCCCAGGAGCTGGCAGCCTATGTGCATCCCGTAGCAGATGCCAAGGACGGGAATCCCCATATAGAGCACGTCTTTATGGCAGACCGGGGCTTTTTCCCCGTAGGAGCTGGCTGGGCCCCCGCTCAGGATGATACCGCGTGGTTTCAGGCTGCGTATTTCATTCGGTGATACGTTATAGGGAACGATTCTGGAATATACGTTATTTTCCCTGACACGGCGGGCGATAAGCTGGGCGTATTGCGAGCCGAAGTCGAGGATGAGAACCAATTCTTTCTCGGCTGCGTTTTTCATATTAAGTAAAAATATTATAACCTATTTTTTGGGGGGCGACAAGCTTCGGCTGGTATCTGTGGGGAAGCCAGATGACAGTTTTTGCCGCAGATTGACACAACAAGGCCAAAACCCTGTGGCGTCCGGGCTAGGGTGTGGCTGCCCCATTTATGGGGCAAAAATATATGGCTTGATAAATCAGGCAGCTACTAATGAAGCAAACTTCGTTGTCCGCCACTGGTTTTCATGCATTTGCGAGTGCATGAAGACCTTCACGGCCGTCGATCCGTTCAACGATGTAAAACTGTGTTGTCCGCAGAAGGCCGGGTTTTGTTTTGTCAGATTTCAGACCCGGCAAAGCTCGTGTGCACAATGTTTCTTACACAGTCCATAGGTATAACCCAGGCTAACCCGGAATTTTCTTTAAGCGCCGCCCTGGGTTTGTGTGTCTTCGAGCCGGCTGGCACATCTTCGTGTGGTATGTAGGAGCTGACGACCCCTATTAAATAGGCTTTATTCACCGCTTTCGTTCCGCTAATACTGTACAAGCTGGGTTTCAAGACTACCGGACCACCGCTGTTACCGGCGGACATATAAGAATCTATTAAAAACGAGGATTCTTTATCAAGTATCTCGTCGTCCAGGCGTGCAATGATTCCGGAACGGACTATGGCATAGTGTTTTTCCTCCCCGGCAAGGCCTGCTGGAAACCCTATGGCGAAGACTTCATCCGCCTGGGTGATGGCCAGGTTATGTATGTCCTCTTTAAATGCGATGGCTTCTTCCAGAAAGGAAAACCGTTCAATATAGTCCCTCACTGGATCGGCTATAGGGACCGGGGCAACGGCTATATCCACCCTTGTGTCCCGGTGTTCATGCCAGTTTTTCTTGCCTTTTTTATCAACCAGATCTATCTGTAGTTTTTCGCCGTCCTGTTTTGTAGTACGGAATCTCAACATAACCCGTTTTCTCTTCTCAAATACGTGGCGGTTGGTGACCAGGAAAACTTTGTAGGGGTCCTCACGTTGCCACAGACCGTGTCCGAGATGAAAACTGACCATAAAACCGGTCGCTATGTATTTGGAATCCTTGGCGGTTCCCTCTTCGATGGACACCACCGCGTCCAGATACTCGTGCGGTAATAATGTCATCGAGCCCTCCTTTACTATTAGATAACGGTTACTGACATGGTAAAAGTGTGTTAACACACAATATAACAAACGGCAGGGCAGTGTGTGCCCTGCCGTCCCGTTCCTGCGAATAACCGTAAACTTGTAAAGACGTACCTGTGAAAAATATTTAGGCGCTTTTACGGAGTTTTTTGGAGGAGAGCAGCGGGAGTTTGCCGGTGACCACTTCGGGAGTGACTATGTAGGTGTCAGTACTCCTTTGTGAGGGCAGGTGGTACATCGCGTCCACCATGAACCCTTCGAAGATGGACCGCAGGGCCCGTGCCCCGGTGCGCTGTTCTAGCGCCTTTACGGCAATCTCTTTCAGTGCCTTGTGGGTAAACTCCAGCGAGGCGTTCTCGTGTTGAAATATCTTTTTGTACTGTTTTACCAGTGCGTTGCGGGGTTTGGTCATTATCTCGATGAGCTCCTGTTCTCCCAGCGGCGTAAGCGGCGCTATCACGTGGAGCCTGCCGACAAACTCAGGGATGAGCCCGTATTCCATCAGGTCCTCTGCCGTTGTCTGGCCCGCAAGCTCTCCGGGAGATTCCGACCCTTTAGGCTCAACGTCAAACCCGATTGCCTTGTTGCCCAGCCGCTTGCTGATAATGTGTTCTATACCGCTGAACGTACCGCCGCAGATGAACAGTATGTTTGTGGTGTCTACGACTATGTACTGTTGCTCCGGGTGTTTCCTGCCGCCCTGGGGAGGAACGTTGGCCAGGGTGCCCTCGATGAGCTTCAGCAGCGCCTGCTGCACGCCCTCGCCGGAGACGTCCCTGGTAATAGAGGCGTGCGGCCCGCGTTTTGAAATCTTGTCTATTTCGTCGATGTAGATGATTCCCTTTTCCGCGTGTTTGACGTTAAAGTCGGCGTTCTGGAGGAGCTTCAGTATCACGTTCTCGACGTCCTCTCCCACGTAGCCTGCCTCGGTGAGCGTGGTGGCGTCGGTGATGGCAAACGGCACGTTGAGGAATTTCGCCAGCACCCGGGCCAGAAGCGTCTTTCCGCAGCCGGTGGGACCCACCAGCAGATTGTTGCTCTTCTCCATCTCGATGTCCTCGCAGTCACCGGTGACTATCCTCTTATAGTGGTTGTAAACGGCGACCGCCAGCACCTTCTTGGCCTTCTCCTGGCCGACCACGTACTCATCGAGATGCGCCTTGATGGCGGTGGGCGCGGGTATGTTTTCTATCAGTTTGGGCCATTTCTTTTCGTCCTCCCCGGCCTTTAACAATTTCTCGCAGGCGTGAATACAGTCGTCGCATATGTAGGTGTCGGGATTTCCCTGTATGAGCCGGTTGACGTCCTGATAATCCCTGTTGCAGAAGGAGCAGCACTTCTTGTCTTTGTCTTCTTTTCCGGTCTCTTTCACCATCAATTGTTCTCCGGCCGGGTGTGTGTTTTTTAACGTACGATTACTGAGAAAATGGTGGCGGGGGCTGGTTCCTGCTCTGGCCCCTGAAGTGATTGGGGCAGCATTCTTAATACGTTTTCCAAGTCGGTAATGTTCACCGGGTAAGGATAGGTTCCAAGCCAGAGCCATTCCCCGGCAAGCCGTACGGCATAGTCCGGCCTCTTCCTGGAGCCCGTAATGTTTATCACCCTGGTGGACTTCTTCTCTATAGGAATGTACACACGCACCAGCTTGCCCCCCCTCACTACCGTCATCTGTACCGTCCTGCCCACAGGAGAGGTGGCAATGTCCCTTTCGACGAACGAGGGGTCTGTAATCATCGTCCCTTCGTATGAGACGACGACGTCTCCTGACCTGAGCCCGGCCCTTTCAGCGGCGCTGTTCTCGGCCACCTCGTCGATAAGGATGCCGTTCTCCCGAATGGTTTTTTGCGCGGATACCATGGCGGCTTCATCTCCGGTGGCACAGCCCGCGCATAGTGAAACCGCCAGGAAAAATCCAATGATATGTCTCATTCTATCGGCCAAGACACTCCTCCGGGAAGATATTATATATCAATTAGTGGAAAAACCAAACACGTTTCCGCGTCAGGAGCAACAGGCCAGAAGGTTCTTCCAAAAATAATAGATTGCCCACAGGATTAGTGCCAGAAAGGCCAGCTTGAGAAACCACGGTGTCCCTCCCTCGCTATTTTGATCGGGAGAAATCTTTATGTCATCTTCCATCGTATGTCCCCAGAAAAGACATCGCATGGGTGCACTGTCACCCATAGCAGATGTCCCAGCGTCCAGAGTTGTCCGGGCACGGAGCCCCGGCCCTATATCTTCTAACAATCTGTCGACAGATATCAGTCTTCCATTATCGTGTATTTTACGTCCTCCATGTCCTTTGGGTCCAGATGACCGCTTCTGCGGGCTATAATGAGGGCGGTCAGGGCGCCCGTAAAGAACAGCCCGCCCACAAAGAGGGTTATCCAGTTGGAGTAGAGTACAGTATCCTGTACGTTGTCCAGGATTCAGGTACAGGGAAGAGCTCTACCAAGTGTCGCGTAAAGCCTTTGTTTCATTAAAGGCGTCCTTTCGCCGGTTCACTTCAGGGATTGTATGTAAGCTATAAGGGCGTCCACCTCCGCAGGGGACAGGTACGAGAAGGAAGGCATTATGGAGCCGGGCACCTTCCCGGGCATATCTTCCTCTTCAGGGGTTAACGGTCTTGGGTTTTTGAAGTGGTTCCTGTGCCACTCGTCCTCAAACTCGCCGCCTGCGTGAGAAAGGTCGGGACCCGTACGCTCGGTCCCAAGTACCTGCGGGTAGTCGTTGACATAGTCGCCCGGCTGTGAGACCTCTCCCAGCCCCGCGTCCGTTTGTATCGGCCTTACCTGCTGTGTGTGGCAGTACCAGCACCCCTCCCTGACGTATATACTCCTGCCCACGAGCTGCTTCTCCGTGTAGGGCTCGCCCTTGGGGGTGGGAGGGATTTTCTCCATAGAGGGAAGCACCACGGTAGATACGAAGGCTATTATTATCAGGAGCAACACCCCGGGCACCAGGATGCCGAGGGTTACATTCTTTTTGTAATATATACCGCCTAGGCAGATGATTGTGCTGGCCAGTATAAGTAGTAAGAGGACCGTGTACATTATTGCTCTGTCTCCCCTCTGCCGGCTCTCCCGGCTTCTCCGCCTGCCTTATAGGGAGTCGTACAGACCGTCCTCAGGACGTTAAACACAAAGGTCATGATGCCGGCTACCATGATTAAGGCCCCTGCCAGTATGGCCACATAGAAGGGGTGCAGGCTCCTTACCACGTCCACAAACTCTATGGCCGGCACGAATTTGACGGTGTCGGTCATGAAGTCTATTTCCTCAATCTGCGCCGCCCACATGGCTCCCTGGAGAATCCCGGCGGTGTGGAGTACGCCGAGGAAGACGATAAGGCCCGTTGCAAGCAGGCCAAAATGCCAGTTTGCCAGCCTGCGGCTCATCTGGACACCCGTTATTCTGGGCAAGGCGTAATATATGCCGGCCATGCTTATGAACGAAAAGGTGGCCAGGAAGGCAAGGTGGGAGTGTCCGACCGTCCAGTAGGTGAAGTGGAAATACGCGTTGGTGGTTCTGGGGGCGTTTATCAATGCGCCCTGGGTACAGGTAAGCAGATACGCCAGCCCGCCGAACAAAAGAAACCGTAGCGGGATGGCCGCGTAGGAGTTGTCGAACATAAGGTGCCACTTGCCGTGCGCCGTCTTGAAGAGGTTGTACACCACGGCAAATACGGGGATGACCATAAGGACGCTAAATGTGATGGCAACGCTTTCCAGCCAGTCCGGCCCGGGGCCGTAGATAAGGTGGTGCTGTCCGTTCCAGACGTAAAAAAACGCCAGTGTCCAGAAGCCTATCATGGAGAGCCTGTGACTATAGAGCGGGTTCTTCGTCAGGACGGGCAGGAAGTAATAAAATATACCGAGGCCCAGTGTGCTGAACCACATGCCGATGACGTTGTGCCCATACCACCAGTTCAGCATAGCGTCGTTGATTCCCGGGACGGCACCTCGGCCTCCCAGTCCGGTCCAGTCCATCATAAAATTATTGCCGACCAGAAATATAATCGGCGCCCAGACCAGTGTGCCGAGGAAGTACCAGAGGCTTACGTACATGGCCTTTTCCTTCCTCACGGCAACTGTCTGAAAGACGTTGTAGATGAGCAGGATAAGGCAAAGCAAAAAGCCGAGGTCGAGAGGCAGCACGAGCTCCGCGTATTCCCTGCCCTGCGTGTAGCCCAGTGGCAGGGTTACTGCGGACGCGAGAATGACGATGTTCCAGAGCAGGCAGGTCAAGTTGGCCAGTCTCTCGCTCCAGAGTCTAACACCGGTAAGCTTCGGAAGGATATAGAGCATGAGACCGATGTTTGACATCGAGAGCCAGCCGAAGAGTGCGCCGTTGACGTGAAAGGGTCTGAGGCGTCCGAAGGAAAGCCATGACACACCACTTAAGAAATCGGGCCAGACGAATTTCAGCGCCAGTACCAGGGCCACGGAGACCACAACGCCAAGCCACACAACCGATGAGAGCATGAAGCTCCTGGCGGCGGAGTTCTCCGCGTCGCTCAAAAACCCCCGGAGACCCAGGCCCCCGGCGGGCCTTTCTTCTGCTGCGCTTGTCTTGCCCATAATGGTTTCCAGGATGGAAGTCTTTATTTACTGCCGTATTGTTTCTGAAACCTGTCTATCAGGCTCTGAAGGTGCCTTTCCCAGGCGTCAGGGTCGGAAAGCTTCCTCACCTTCGAGTCGTAAACAAGGAATTTGAAGATCTGTTTTGCCTGCTCTTTATTCATTGCCGCACCGGGTTTCCGCATCATCTTATTAACGTACGTATTCCACTCCTCCGGTGTCGCGTATGGTGCGTTAAGGGGCCGCGCCAGGGTGTGACAGTTGCCGCACTTCTTATCAAAAACCTTGTAATAGGACTGGATGTCCGGCGGATATTTGGATACGTCTACGGTGCCGGAGCCAAGGTCCCAGGCCATGGGACGTTTTGCCTGACTCCTTTCCCGCTCAGCGGCCGAGTTGGGGCCGGAACCTTCAGGGTATGCGTCCCTGCATAAATGATTGTGCGTCAGGATGATTAGAGACAAGATGACGAAAACACTGAATTTCTTCATAATCGAATTAAGCTCCCAGTAACTTTCAACGTCCCCGGAAGGGGCGGTCCAGCGGCGGGGAAATTGCCTGCACAGGAAACAGTTGTACAGGCTGCGGCATCGCCGGCGGAAATCCCCAAGATATGATAGTGGCAAATATTAACAAACGCCACAATTTAAGTCAAAATATTTACACCCTCTCCCAGTGCCTGGCCCCCCGGCCGGGTGCTTTTCTTGTCTTCGACCTGGGGTCACATATCGCGGGTGGATTCCCTCAAAAATATGCAATATTTGGCATGACCATTGCGATTATCTATAGTAGGAGGGCAGAAGGCAAGGCTAATACGCGACCCCCGCTGTCCGTCCCTTCATTGAGAAGGACAGTGGTATGGAGTATAATATGTTAGAGGGATTTATGCCTCAGATGTGTATGAAAGGGTTATGCCATGCAGTTCATATTAGCAGCCGTAATAGCGCTTAACGTAGGGGTTTATGAGCTCCCACCCGTCTATTACACAAGCGGTGTAGAGGGTGCAAAACAGGCGGCCAGGGATGTGGAGGAATACCTTGCCACGGTGAGAGAGGTTGTGGAAGATGCCTATGTGGGAGGGCAGGTTTCTACTGACGTGTGGGAAGAGTACGATTTCCTGGATAAAAGCGCCAGCCACTATCAACACCTCTTTGTGATGTCTGTGCTGTTTTATGAGGAGGCCCCGGTAGAAGACCCTTATGGGCAGCTTGTGACAAAGTCTTCATACGAGATGATAGTGAGGCTTACCTTGCTGCAAAGGCTGTTGATGACAGAGGGAATAGAGATTCCCGAGCCGTTTGAAGGGTTATTTGTTAAAGCCGGAGGACAGTGGGGGGGGTAATCGATGCTTAGCCGGTTTATGACGGTGATTATGGTAATAACGCCTCTTGTAGTCAGTACTTACGTAGCGACAGGGAGTCAGCTGGAAGACGTCAAAGAAACGGCCCTTGAGATCGAAGAGTATCTCGATAAAGTGCAGACAGAGGCCGAAGAAGCCCTTGCGAAGGGGGAGATTTGCAGGGAGGCATGGAAGCAGTTTTGCACCATAAGCTGGCATGGAAGGGAACTCCTGCGCGTCATGACGATGGCCGCCTTATTGTACGAAGAGGCGCCGAGTGAGAAGCACGGGGTGCTTATCGCTCAATCAGCCATGTCGATGATGTACGTCTTAATCATGCTGGAGAATTTCTGTGATACTGCAGGGATAGAGATAGAGCCTCCTGATATATACAAAGCCACTGCTATGCGCGAAGCTGAACGACTTACCCTCAGGACCTGACCCGCCACAACTCTTAAGAGTTCTAAGTAGTGTTATCCTAGGAAGATAGAAAATATTTTAATAATTTATTTGACCGGAAGGGATTTTGTGGTAAAGTGTTGAGTAAATATTCACTCACGCTATTGGCATGTGTGACAATCTGACATGCACCAGTATATAGCGTTTTAAATAATATAGAGTAATGATTAAGTTTTCCCCCGGGACCCACGAGGCACACCCTTTAATTAGGGTACTTCTTTCGACCCGGCGCAGGCTTTTTTGTGTATAGGTGAGAAGCCGCTCACAAGAAAGCAGATGTCATTGGCATGAACTAGACCTTGGCAGCAAGGTTGTCTTCGCCCCGTTCATGCCATAATAGAAAGAGGCGCCTCGTCGGGTCCATTATTATTTGCGTTATTAGACGATGCCTACGTTGCAGGAGATATACGCAAGTCCGCAGCGGCCATGCTCACAGCATTATCCCCCAGTAATCTGTTCACTTAATTGTCTAAGTGGTTTCCTCTGCATCATCACGCTGGAATCAGATGCGACAAATGAAAGTGATCTGGCGGCGATAGAGCGATACTCTACATCACATTTTTGCGTGGACTTCTACCGCACTGCGGGTATAGTGTCTCCAGTTTAGGACGTAGAAAGTCCGCGTTTCGCTTAGGAGGCTGACCGTGAGTCCAGAGAGTGTGTCTCTTGATAAAGGCAGTAGTGAGAAGGTGTTTGACACAAAGAAGCCTGTAATCATAGAAGCCGCGATACATCTTTTCTCTGAGAAGGGTATAAAGGCCACTACTGTAAAAGATATTGCCAGAAAGGCGGATGTTGCGGAGGGAACGTTGTACCGCCACTGGAAAGGCAAGAATGAGCTGGCGCAGGAGATATTCTATGAGAACATGAAGCGGTTCAAGGAGGAACTCGAGGAGGGGCTCGACGGGGTGGTGGGTACGAAAAATAAGTTGAGGAAGGCCATAGTCGGCATTTATGTCTTTGCCGGTAAGGACCCGTTACTGTACAAGTTCCTTATACTTTCGTCTCACTACGAACTAAGGGGGATGTTGTCACGCACGCCCAAACCTCTCGAGGTTATCATTGAGATTGTGAGGGAGGGTGTCGTATCGGGTGATTTGAAGCCGATAGAACTTCCCCTCGCAGGCGCGATAATCGTAGGGACGATAACAAAGCTCTCGGACTTTAAGCGTATGGGTGTTCTTGAGAAGGATCTGGACGCCTACATAGACCCGGTGACGGAAATTCTCTGGAACGCGTTAAAGGCGGGGTAATGTGGGCCGAAAACCCCGGCTGGCTTTAATGAGTGTGTTCGACGGGGCACATGAATGACAGCTTAAGTCAAACCCGGTCCCCGTCACAAAACTAGCCCTTCTTTACCCAGACCTTGGTATTTAACCAGTTACTTGCTCCCACCGTTCTTCCCGTGGAATCCACGAACTGTATGCGGTATAGCCCGTGCTTGCTCCCGCTCCTTCGTTTTATTCCCTGCCATTTGCTCCACATTCTGTCTGCACGGCTCAATCTTTCCTTGTAGGATAATTTGTTCCATTTCTCGTTAGTGGTTACAACGACCTTGTTGCTATTGCCTTCGTCGGCGGAGATGCTGGAGACAAATGGCATCATTCCAATGCCTCCCATTGCCTTATAAAAGGCGTCGATGTCGGTCTTTTTCCGGGGTGGTTGTACGGACTTCTCGGCCTCGGCCGGTCTGACTTCTTCCTTCTCAGGGGTCTTTGTGGCGAAGATTGCCTTTGACCTGTCAAGTAAACTACCGCGATCCGCCATACTTGCGGCAAGTGTGGCCAGATGCGCCTCCTTCTGTTTTTGAAGGTACTCTTCGGCGGTCTTTTCATCGGCCTTTTTGAGAAGGGCTTCTATGGCCGGATAGGCGGCCGGTTCCTGCGTTGAAAGGAGGTCCTCCCCCAGTTGAACCTCCCGTTCTTTTTGTGCCTTCTTTACAATGATGAGTGCCCACCTGAGGTAATAGGCGGCCATCTCGAAATCCTCCTGTTCATAGTTGATGAGCCCGGCGTTCAGGTTTGCGATTGGATCAAACTGGTTAAGCTCAAGCGCCTTCATCGTGGTCTCAAGGGCCTTTGTGTAATCACCGGCCTCGATGTAGATTTGGGCCAGGTCGTCGTAATCCTTTGCGGAATCAAGTCCGGCAAGCCTGAAGTCCTCGCTCTTGAACGGACGTTCCATTTTCTGCAGGGCCGCATGATACAGCTGAATAGTCGCAGGGTCAACGGCGGCGCGCGCAGGGGACGGCAACAGGAAGAGGGAGGTGATAATTAAGGGGTAAAGGCTTTTCATGCTGAAAGTATACAATTCATGGGGCCTCGCGTGTTAGTGGGCGAATGCCCTAACTGGCATAAAGGGAATAGATTGTTTACGTCATAGCTACTTTAGACCTGGATTTAACCCCGTTGTAGACACCTGAGTCGGACAGTATTTTCAGGTCGTCTATCACACTCTTAAAGACCATGCGCCAGTCTATATTAACCCTGTAGGCGAACATGGCGTTCTTTGAGTTATTGGTCTCACGCAGGGTCTTATCAAAGCGTTTCCTGAGCGCCTCCCTGGAGTAGAGGTTTTCGTAGACGTACTCCATGCCCTCGATGAAATCCTCCAGCGGCATGTCCTTCAGCCCGAACACCAGGTGGTTTGAGTTGTAGTAGTACCAGTCCCGGGGGTAGTTGTTGCGGAAGATTCGGCCCTCTTTGGTCATGCGGTCGAAACTGGCGGTCATGGGCATGGGCGTATAGATTCCGAACGTAAGGACGTCCATCCCCACCTCCAGGGCAAAATCAGTCATGCGTTTAAAATTATCCTTCTTGTCGCCGTCCGTACCGAAGATTACCGAACCCCAGCAGATGATTCCATGGCGGTGGAGGTTCTCGATGCCCTTTATATAACTCTCTACCCCCATGCGGATGTTCACGCGCTTGTTCATGCTCTTCAGCACCTCTTCGTCGAGGGATTCTATGCCGATGAGAATCCCCAGGCAGCCGCTTGAGGCCATGTACTTCAGACACTCCTCATCGGAGGTCGTGTTGAGGGCGGTAAAGCCGAACCAGTCCTTGATGATATTCCTCTCGGTCATTCCCTTGAACAGCGAGCGTGCCCGCTCGTTTGAGACCTTACTGTGCCCGTAAAAATTATCTTCGGCAAACATGAGGCCCTTATAGTCGGTTGCGGCCATCTCTGCGAGCACGTCTTCCACTGGCCGCTCCCTGTATTTCCTGCCCTGGAATATGGGTACGGCGCAGAAGTCGCAGCTGTTGGGACACCCGCGCGTGGTTATTATGGAAGAGTATCTGTAGCCGTATTTCTTCTTCAGCAGTTCTCTGTCGGGATGGACGCCCTTGAGTTTGTTTAAGGGGGTGAGACCGCCGAGATATTGTTTCTTGAGCTGTCCCTTCTCCACGTCACGGACCAACTCTGCCCATACGCCCTCCGCTTCGCCCACCACGGCGGCGTCAGCGTTAGCGGCCACCTCATCGGGGATGGTAGAGGCGTGGGGTCCGCCGATAACGGCAGGTATATTGTGTTTCTTGCATGCGCGGGCTATCTGGTATGCCCTGGGGGCCTGATAAGACACCGCTGTTATGCCGACCAGCTTGACGTCGGACGTGTCGAAGGTGAAGTCCCCTGTATCTCCGTCGATAGCGACTTCAATACACTCGTCTATTACTTCCACCTCCCAGTCCTTCGGCGTAAGTGCCGCGAGATAACCCAGATTCAGGGGCATCTGCACCAGCACGGAGATATTCTCCTCGCCAAAATGGTCCTGAGGATGCGGGTTTATAAGGACAAGCTTTTTCATGTTTCCCCTACTGTAGGTATTTAGTCTTTAGAATAAATACATCGGTGATTTTCTAAATTATATTATCTGGACGGGGCGCTTTCAAGGGAATTTATTGCCCTTTAGTGTACGGTTTTTAGGAGGTGTTTTCATTTCTAGAGAGCTCTGATAAAGTTGCTACAGGGCCTTATGTCATTCTGAGCGAAGCGAAGAATCTCAAAATACTAGATTCTTCGGTCGTTTCACTTCCTCAGAATGACAATTCTGGGGAGTTTTGCAGAGGCCTCTTCTATGGTGGACAACGAGGTTTACCTCGTTGAACTACATAACCAACGACCATAAAGGTCGTTGCCTACCTTTCTACCCCCTCCCCTCAAGGGAGGGGGTAGGGGGAGGGTGTCCCCTTGTTTAAGGTCTACTTGCAAAACAGGGGATTGAGTTCATGGCGGAAATAGTTTAAAATCGCAGTGTAGCAGAGACCGTGTAAAAGAACGAGGAGGTGCATAAAGCCGATGGCATTGATTACCAAGGACATGATTATTAACGACGTGACTAGGAAGTATCCCAAGACGCTCAAGGTGTTTGTCCAGTACAAGGTAGATTCCTGCTGCGGCGGGGCTTGTTCCATAGAGACAACCGCCACGTCCGACGGCGTGGACGTGGACAAACTTGTGGAAGAGCTGAACAAGATAGTTGCCGAAGTGGCCTAGGATGCTGCCACCACTACCGTCCAGAGTGTTGTCCTGATTAACGAATCTGACACCGTGCCGCATTAATTGTCTGGGGCATGGTCTTGTGTAAGCTATACTCAGCTTTGTAAAAGTTTTATATCCGTTCTTTCCGGGGGCCGTGTCTTCTCTATACCTTCGCTCAGGGACATTATATGCTCGCCAAGGTCTATAGCGCCGCCGTCTATGGCATAGAGGCTTATGTGCTGGAGATAGAGGTGTGCGTGAGCCGGGGGACGCTTCCGTATACCGTAATAGTCGGCCTCCCGGACCAGGCGGTCAAGGAGAGCCGTGACCGCGTAAGGGCCGCGCTCACCAACAGCAGCTACCGTTTCCCGTTTGACCACGTTACCATCAACCTCGCCCCCGCCAGCCGGAAAAAAGAAGGCCCCGCGTTTGAACTCCCCATTGCAATCGGCGTCCTTGTGGCCAGCAAACAGATTGAGGCGCCCAAATTAAAGGACTACCTGATAGTGGGAGAACTATCACTGGACGGTCGGGTGAGGGCCATAAACGGGTGCCTGTCTATGGCTATGCAGGCGAAAGAAGAGGGCTACAGGGGCATAGTCATCCCCGGCGCAAACGCACAGGAGGCCGCCGTGGTGGAGGGGCTGGACGCTATTCCGGTGACTTCTCTCACCGACACGGTAGGGTTCCTGAGCGGTCAGTTAGACATAAACCCCGTAAAAGTCAGCCTGGAAGAGATGTTCGAGAAGTCCGCGTGTTACGACGTGGACTTCTCAGACGTCAAGGGACAGGAGCATGCCAAGAGGGCGATCCTGGTGGCGGCGGCGGGCGGGCACAACGTTCTTATGATAGGACCGCCGGGCGGCGGCAAGACCATGTTGGCCCAGAGGCTGCCGACCATACTCCCGAGGCTCCTGCCCCAGGAATCGCTGGAGACCACCAGGGTCTACAGCGTCTCCGGCCTGATAGGCCACGGCCACTCGCTGGTGGCCACACGGCCCTTTCGCACGCCTCACCATACGATAAGCGAGGCGGGGATGGTCGGCGGGGGCACGTTCCCAAGGCCCGGCGAGTTGAGCCTCTCGAACCATGGTGTGCTTTTTCTGGACGAGCTTCCGGAGTTTGACCGCAATACGCTTGAGGCCTTGAGACAGCCCCTTGAGGCCGGGCGGATAACAATAGCCAGGGCCGCAAACACGGTGACATATCCGGCCAACGTCATGCTTGTAGGGGCCATGAACCCCTGCGGTTTCGTTGCCCATCTGTCATGATTTTAGAGGAAGGGGGAAGGTAGGTGAGGTTGATTGTTATATCTTCTTTTCCAATAACGAGTTGCTCAGTAATATTTTCCACGATTTTCCGTTTTTCTTCCTCTCCAAGTTGGGGCCAACGGGTATATAGGTCTTTGGCTTCACTGAGGATTTCATCACTGGATAGGTATTGAATCTTAAGAAAATCTATTTCTGCCTGTAGTTCAGGAATCTGGTCTTCTATTTGTTTTAATCTCTTTTCCAATGGTTTATATTCTTTCCCAAAGCCATCAGGGGTAATCTTGTCATCTAGATAGAGTTTCATAATCCTATTCATGTCCTGTTCAACCCTTTTTCTTTCCTGGATGATAGACTTTAAAAGTTCTTCTTTTTCTTTGATTGCTTTATCTGCCTTATCTAAATAACCTGCAATTTCAGAGGGCGAGAAAAGGAAGGTCTTGAGTTGCTCATGGAGAATTTCTTCTAGGTCATTGACCCCGATTTTATTACGACATTTATAGCATATATACTTTGGCGAGTTAGAAGGGACATACATCTTGTGTCCGCAGGTGCAAAAGGCAAAGCCGGTGAAAAGGTGGACGGCCTTACGCGTTGGTCTTTTATTCTTTTTGTCTTGCTCTTCTAGGATATGGCTACACTGGTCCCAGATTTCCTCAGAGACAATTGCCTCTACTTTTGTAAATATCCATTCAGTTCTTGGCTTTTCAGTCCATTTTTCGTTCCTGCCAAGACTCCTGGTGTAATTGGCCCGATGGAGTCCTTTGGCCGTAGCGTCCCGTAAGAGCCTATCTATGGTTGTATCAGAGAATTTTGAGCCTTTTCTGGTGCGGTGTCCCCCTTCATTGAGGAGTCTGGCCACTGTTTTTTTTCTCTTATGCTCTAGGAATAGTTCATATATTAGCTTCCTTACTGGGACTTCATTGGGATTAGGAACTAATTTCCTGTGTTTCCATTGATAACCAAAAGAGGCTTGACCCCCTAGGGGTTTACCTAATTTTGCCCTGATAGGGACAGAGGCGGCCACCCGTTCGGCTATTTCTTCTCTTTCCCATTGGGCCATGGCCGCAATTACGGTGTAAAAGAGTCGTCCGGCAGGAGTTGAGGTATCAATGGATTCTTGAAGAGAGATTAGGT